>JAJCZP010000116.1 GCA_029262315.1 Deltaproteobacteria bacterium
CGCGGCGAAGGGGTGCGCTTGCTGAGCAAGCGCACCCCATCTGCGTTGTGCGATCCGGATCGCGGCGCGACTAAGCGGCACCGGGATCGGGCGGGAGCTCGACCGCGTCGCTTCCTGCCCAACCATCCTCGAGTGGTACGAGGTAGCGCATCTTGAGGGTGCGTAGCGTGAACTTCCAGCCCGCCGGCGTCCGCACGTACCGATCCTCGTACCAGCCGGAGCCGACCATACTCTTTCCCTCCACCGCGGCGCGGAGATCGAGGTAGCAGGTGCCTGTGGCCGTATCGCCATCGATCTCGATCACGTGGCTGTGGACGAAGGGATGGAACTGCGCCGCGCCGAGCATGCGCTCGTAGGTCTCCAGAAGGTCCTTGCGGCCAACGATGGGCGGGCGGTCCCCCGTATCCATGATGCCGTCCTCGGTGAAAAGATCGACGGCGCCCGAAATGTCGAGTTGCCAGACGAAGTGCGCGTAGCGATGGGCGAGCTCGCGAATCGCCTCGAGGTCCGCAAGGCGGCGTACCGTACGATGCAGCTCGGCCAGATCGGTCGTCGGGTCACTCATTGCTGGTCTCCTCTCGTTCGGTCAGGGGTGTCTCGATGGCACCCGCGGACACCGCGGCATCGATTTCTGCCGTGGACATGCCCAGGAGTTGGCCGAAGACATAGGCGTTGTCCTCGCCGACACGGGCCCCGGTGCGCCCCGAGCATCCCGGCGTGCCGGTGAGGCCGAGGGGGACCCCAGTCGCCATGACCGTGCCTTTGGCGAGGTGGGGGAGTTCTTCGAAGAGATGGCGTGCGGCGAGATGCGGATCGCGTTGCATCAAATCCTCGACATGCTGTACGGCGCCAGCGGCGATGCCGGCGCGTTGCAGCGTGTCCGCCGCCTCGTGAGCCGTCCGGGATCGCGTCCATGTTTCGACGAGCTGATCGAGCGCCCTGACGTTGGCCAATCGCCCGCCGGCCGTCCGAAAGCGTGTCTCGCGTGCCCATGCCGTATCGACGATCGTGGCGAAGCGCGCCCAGTCGGCGTCAGTGTGGATGGCGATTGCGCACCACTCGTCGTCACCAGCCGCGCGGTAGCAGCCGTGGGGTGCGGCATCGAGGGCGCCGTTCGCGACTTTGGCGGGGGTCCCGCCGTTGGCGAGATGCTCCACGAACGCGGGGCCGAGCACCGCGCACGTGGCTTCGTATTGCGACAAGTTGATGTACTGCCCCTCGCCAGTCGCGCGGCGGTGGCGGAGAGCACACAGGACGCCGAACAGTCCATGCAGCGCGCTGACGACGTCGGGGTAGGCGTACTGCGTAGTGGTCGCGTCGCGGTCGGAAAAGCCCGAGAGTCTCGCCAGGCCGGAGAGCGCCTCGATGTTTGGTCCCCAGGTGACGTAGCGCGCGCAGGGCCCGCTGTCGCCGAAGCCGGATGTGCTCAGCATGATGAGATCGGGACGCACCTGGCGAAGCGTCTCGTAACCGAGACCGAGCTTCTCCATGACGCCGGATGTTTGGTTCTCGACGACGATGTCGGCGATGCCGACGAGCCGCTTGGCGATTTCAATCGCGCCTGCATTGGTGAGATCGAGCGCGATGAACTGCTTGCCGGCGTTCCAATCAGTGAACCAGGGTGAGAGTTCGGGCTGGGTGCCGAGCTCGGGCGCGCGTGGAGGGACGTAGAGCCGTACCACGTCGGGGCGGGCGTGCGACTCGACGCGAATGACCTCGGCCCCGGCAAACGCCATGAACCGTCCCACCCACGGCCCCGCCATCGCCGACGTGAACTCGACGACGCGTAGATGTTGGAGTGCTCGCGGGTTTCCGTGGGCGCGGTGGGCAGGGGGAATCGCGGCATCGTCGGTCGTGGTGCTGGTCCGGGTGCCGCGAGGCGCGGGTGTTTCCGTCGCGGACGACGCGCGCCGGCCGGTGCCGTCCGCTGCCGCATCCACGGGCGGACTCGTGCTGGCCGCGTGCGCCCGGCGCAAGGGCCCGAGGATCACGTCGTCGTGTTCTCCGACGCTGGGTGCGGCTCGCGCGATCCGCCAGGGCGTCCGGGCGTGGCGATAGGGGGCGCCAGGCATCCGAAGCGAATCGTACTCGGGATGTGAAATGTCCACGAAGAACCGCCGGGCCTCCAGCTGCGGATCGCGCACGACATCATCGATGTCGCTCACCGGGGTGAAGGCGATGTGGCGTCGCTGGCCTTCGTGGTACATCTCCTGCACCGTGAAGCGCTCGGCAAGATCACCGATGTAGACGTCGAGAAGCTCGCGGTACGGGATGCGATTCGACGACGGCCCCTCGAACATGGGATCGAGGACCTCTTCGATGCCGGTTTCCTCGCGGATCCATTCCGCGAGTGCTTTCCAGTGCAGCGGTCGGTTGACCATGAGGTAGACGAGGCCGTCCTTGCACCGATACGCCCCCGATGGGACCGAGGCGAAGAGGCCGGGGCCCGAGCGTCGCGCGATCATCCCGTCGTCGAGCCACTTGCCAATGCCGCAGATGTGCGTCGTCGAGACGACGGCATCCTGGATCGAGAGGTCGACGTGCTGCCCCTCTCCGGTGCGCGCCGCGTGGTGGAGCGCGATCATGCTCGCAACCGCGGCGTAGGTGGACGCCATGACGTGCGTTTGCGAGCCGGCCAGCCGAACGGGCGGATCATTCGCGTAGCCGGTGACGTGCATGGCGCCGCCGAGCGCGCTCGCGATCAGATCGGACGACGTCCAATCCCGCCGAGGGCCGTCCTGGCCGAAGCCGGTGATTGAGGTCATCACCAGCCCCGAGTTTGCGCGTGCGAGCGTGGTGTACCCGAGTCCGATCCCGTCCAGTTCGCCGGGTCGTGTGGTTTCGATCAGGAGATCCGCGTCTGCGACGAGCGCGGCGAACAGCTTCCGGTCGTCGCTCTTGTCGAGATCGAGCACCACGCCACGCTTGTTCGTGTTCATGTAGAGGAAGAACGCCCCGTGCCTGACTCCGGCCCTGCCGTTGATGAACGGTGGCAAACCTCGCGTCGGGTCTCCGCCAGGGCGCTCCACTTTGATGACGTCCGCTCCCATGTCGCCGAGGAGCTTGCCGCAGTACACGCCCGACGCATCCGCCAGCTCGACGACCCGGATCCCTGCGAGAGCCGAGCCGCCCGTGCCGTGGTCGCGACCCTGATCACGGCGTTGCCGCCGTTCCCTCTCAGGGACGCCGTTCGGTGTGGGAGCGGAGTCGCGTGGGTCGACCGTCGCCATCGGTCCGCGTGTACGTCACCCGTTCGGTCCTGTCGACGGTGCTGCGTGCGCAAAGCCGGTGGCAGCGCGTTCGGGACGGTGGGCACGGCGCGGCCGGGGCAGTATCGGCGCGGCTCAGGCGTCGATTTTCTCGGCCCTACCCCCCGCGTTGCCACGCCACCATGGATGCAATATTCACAAGCCCGGAGACATCGGAGGTACGAATCGGCCATGACGACCGCGCCAACACCCACACGCTGGGATCACACAGTCGATCTGCTGATCGTCGGCTCCGGCGCCGGCGGCATGACGGCCGCGCTTTGTGCCCGCGACCGCGGTGGTGATCCGCTCATCATCGAAAAAACCAATCAGTATGGCGGCTCGTCGGCGATGTCGGGCGGCTCGCTCTGGATCCCCAACAATTATCTGATGGCGGCGGCGGGCGTCGAGGATTCGTCCGACGATGCGCTCGCGTACCTGCGCGCGCTCACCCACGGTACCGTGCCCGACGAAAAGCTGACCCTCTACGTCGAGGAAGCGCCGCGGATGCTCAAGTACATGGCCGACCATTCGCGCCTGCGCATGCAGTCGATGTTGACCTACACCGACTACTATCCGGAGGCGCCGGGTGGAAAGCCCGGTGGCCGCTCGGTCGAGCCCGAGCATTTCGACGCGCGTCTCCTCGGTGACGAGTTCGCGCGGATGCGCGAGCCGGCTGTGCAGGAGCTCGTCATGGGCCGGGTTTCGATGACGGCGACCGAAGCGCATCACCTGCTGGCACGCCACCCGGGCTGGGTGAAATTGACGACGCGGATCATGAGTCGCTACTGGCTGGACGTCGGTGGCCGTGCGAAGTCGAAGCGCGACCGCTGTCTCTCACTCGGCAACGCGCTCGTCGGCATGCTGCGACGCTCGTTGATGGATCGCGACGTACCAGTGTGGCTGGAGACGCCTGCGCGCGAGACGGTGGTCGAGGACGGCAAGGTCGTTGGCATGGTGGTCGAACGCGCCGGAGCGACCGTGCGCATTCGGGCGAAGAAGGGCGTGTTGTTCGCAGCGGGTGGTTTCGAGAGCAACGACGAGATGCGGAAGCGCTATCTGCCCGGCCCCACCAAAGCCGAGTGGACGACGGCCAACCCTGGCAATACCGGCGACATCATTCAGATGGGCATGGATCTGGGTGCTGGTGTCGATCTCATGGACGATGCCTGGTGGGGGCCGACCACCGTCGTGCCCGGCGAGAGCCGTGCGCGTATGTTGGTCATCGAGAAGGGGCTTCCCGGTTCCATCTTCGTCAACAAACGCGGTGCGCGTTTCTTGAACGAGGCGTCGCCCTACAACGACATCTGCAAAGCGATGTACGCCAACGACACGCCCGAGTCGCCGTGCGTTCCCGCGTATATGATCTTCGATACGAACTATCGGAAGAAATATCCCTGCGGGCCGTTCCTGCCGGGTGCGCAGCAGCCCGATTGGGCGTTGCCGAAGGCGCTGAAAGACTCTGGCTACCTCAAGAAGTCTGATACCCTCGCGGGGCTCGCAGGTCAGCTCGGTGTCGATCCGGCCGGGCTCGAGGCGTCGGTCGCGCAGATGAACGAGTACGCGCGGAACGGGAAGGACCCCGACTTTCATCGTGGCGAGAGCCTGTTCGATCGCTACTACGGTGACGAGAAGGTCACGCCGAACCCGTGCCTGGCGCCACTCACGACGCCGCCTTACTACGGCATTGTCGTGTACGCCGGCGATCTCGGGACGAAAGGTGGTCTCAAGACCGACGCTGCGGCGCGCGTGCTGAAGGAGTCGGGCGAGCCCGTTCCGGGGCTCTACGCCATCGGAAACTGCTCCGCTTCGATGATGGGGCCGACCTATCCCGGTGCCGGTGGTACGATCGGTCCCGCGATGACGTACGGCTATCTGGTCGCGCGCGCGCTCACGAACGGCGGATAGCTCGGGCTGAGGCGGCTTCGGCTCGCGCCGCGTGGCGTGGTCCCGAACCCGCCTCGTCGACTACGTGGCGTCTGCGTGTTTGCCCGCGGGCGTGGAGCCGATCGCCAAGGCGCCCCATGGCGGTAAGGCCTGCCCGTCGGCGATGGCCGCGGCGACGAGGGCGCCGATGCGCACGCTGAGCGCGACGCCATGCCCGGCGTAGGCTCCGGTGAGGATCATGCGCTCGGTCTCCGGATGGTGAGCGATCAGAGGCTCCGCGTCTGCGCGAAAGGCGACCGGCCCGCCCCAGCGGTGCGTGATTTCGACGCGGGCGAGCCGCGGATGGAAGCGGCGGACCCGAGCCTCGAGCCGTGCGAGCGCCTGCGCCGCGTCGCCCTGGTCGACGGCGATTCTGCACGGGTCGTTGTCGGGATCGAAGGTCAGTCCCGCGCCGAGGACGAGCCGTCCGTCCGCAAGAGTTCGCCCCCACAGATAGGGTGTGTCCGCGGTGTAGAATGGACGGCCATCGGCGAGCCCAAGCTCATCTATGGTCGTGTCAGAGAGCGGCGCCGTGCACAGAGCGAAGGTGAGAGCGGCACGGACGGCGCACGGGATCGGGTGGACCGTTGGCGTGTAGGCGTTCAGGGCGAGCACCACGTACTCGGCGGTGACCACTCGACCGGAGACCTGAAGCCTGTTCGGTGCACCTGGTTCGAGCGTGGTGACGGCCTGATGCTCATGGATCGTGGCTCCGGCCGCGACAGCTGCATGCGCGAGTCCCTGCAGGAGCGCGCACGGGTCGACGGTGCCGCCGGGGACCATGCCTTGGCGGACGAGATACGAGCCGTCCTCGCGCCAGGCCCATGTGCCGTGCGGGTGGGCGGTGACGTGTGCGAGCTCGCGGCAGCCTCGTAGACGAAGATCGCACGCGATACCGACGTCGGAGACGAGTCGTCCGAGAAACGGAAGGCAGTCCTCGACGCCGTCGCGTACTCCCGCTGCGGTGTCCTCGAGCGCGAGTCCCCCAGTGCGCCCGCTTGCGCCGTTGCCGATCGCTGCGGCGTCGATCACGGCGACGTCCATCCCGCGTTGGGCCAGATGGTACGCGGTGGAGAGTCCCGTCAGCCCGGCGCCGACGATGATGGCAGACTGATGATGGGGAGGCTCGCTGGTGGTCAGGAAGGGCGGCGCGAGCCAGGGAGCGTCTCCCCACGTGACGATGGGCCGGTGCATCGCCTGCGATATCTATCATGCGCGTAGGGCTTCGTGGCGGCAGGGGCTTGTTGACCGCGCGGTCTCGTTCGTCTACGTGTTTGTACGCTCGACCGCGTCGGTTCAGAGCGCCTACTTCGCATTATCCGAGAGACCTCTGGAACGATCGCGATCAGCTTGGACAGCTGCATTCTGGACGAGGCCCACGCAGTGGATCGTGCTTGGGCTCGTGGGCGCGCTGACGCTCTGTGCCGCCCCGGGTGCGGTGCGCGTTCTGAATCAGCCGCAGAAGAACATTCTCGACAGTAGCCTCCCCCCGAATCGGTTGGTCGATGGCATCGAGTACGCCGCCGAGTTGATCCCGGAGGACGCGGCGACGATCGTCGTGGTCGTGGAGGCCCGCACCGGCGACCTGCTGACGCCGACGCATCGGCGGGCTCTCCGCGAGTTGGTCGTGGCGCTGAACGCGTTGCCGTTCGTGGATGCGGCGCGGACGCAGGGGCTTGCGAGCTTTGCTCTCGTTCGCGATCGGGAGGGTACCTATCGCGTCGATACCCACCCGCTTGCAGAGGATGCCGTGGCCGATCTCGCCGCATGGAAGCGGGACGTTGGGGAGAGCTACGCGTTTGGGCGGTTGATCTCGAAAGACTGGAAAGCGGCGCCCATCGTGCTCCATCTGATCGAGCCGTTCGAGGAGATCGCCGCCGCGGATGCTGTCCGCGCGCTCGCGGCGCGTTTCAGTTCCGACACCCTCGAGGTAGGAACGACCGGCCCGCGGGTGCTCGACGCGGAGATTTCGGTGTTGGTCAAAGAGCAGATTCGCGTGCTTTTCCCGCTGGCTCTAGCTGGTGTTTTCGGTTTCTTCGGTTTGCTCCTCGGCAGTACGCTCGGGGGTGTCATCTGCCTGCTCCCGATTCTCACGGCTATCCTGTGGACCTGCGGGATCCTCGACCTCTTCGGGTATCGCTTCAACGTCGTGACCTCGACGACGCCGGTGTTCATCGTGGCACTCGGCTCGTATCCGTTTCACATTCTCTGTCGCTTCCGCGACGCCGCTCGTGAGCATCCGGAGGACCACGTGGCGCGAGTACGGCGATCTCTGTCCGTGCGACCAGCGATCGCCATGGCTGCCGCGACTTCGATCGGTGGTTTCGCGACTCTCGGTGTGTTCGCGATCGACGCCGTGCGCGAGATGTCCGTGTGCATCCCGGTCGGTGTGATTGCGCTCACCATGGCAACGCTGATGATCGTCCCCGCGATGGAGCTGCTCTTCGGCGCCGGTCGGTTGCTTCCGAACGACGGTCTATGGGTCCGGCTCACCACCCGCCTGTCCGACGCCATCGTTCGATTCTCGGAGGTGCACGCCGGGATGGTGGTCCGCGTGATGCTGCTGTCGATTCCGCTGCTCGCTGCGTGGATCGTCCTGACGGTGGAGGTCGGCACCGAGCCGATCGACTATCTTCTGCCCGAGAACCGCGTTCGGATAGCGCACGATACGATGGGCCGCCACTTTGCGGCCGCTGACGGGATGCCGTTCGTCGTCGTGTTTCCGGACGATGGCGCGTTGCTCGACCCGCACGTCCAGGAGCAATTGGCCAAGCTCGACACGGCGCTCGCCGCGACGCCACGGGTGAGTCGCGTCGATTCGCTGTCGACGATCCTCCGCATGACGCGTGAGGAGTTCGGGCGTCCCGGCACGGTGCCGACGGATCCGAAGATCATCCGCTCCGAGATCGGGATGTATCGGCGCCAAGATCGCGCCGGGTACTTTCAGAACGTGTCGCATCCCGATCTCCGTGCGACGCGCTTCTTTCTCATGACCGACGCCAGCGACTCGAACCGCGCGCTCGAGGCACTCATCGAGGATGTGCGGGCGCACGTGACCTCGATCATGCCGGAGGCCGAGGTGTTTCCGGTGGGTGCACGCACGCGGTGGGTCGCACAGCACTCGTACATCGTGCCCGGTAAGATGAAGAACATGGCGCTGGCCGTCCTGGTGGCTTTCGTCGTATGCGGCCTCTGTGGGTACTATTTGCGCGGGCGGCGCGGGACGTTCGCCTTCGCGACGATCTGTGTCGTGCCCCCAATCGTTTTGACGCTTGTCACGTTCGCCCTGTTCCCGATCTTCGGGTTTCGTATCGAGCTCGCGAACTTGGTAATCAGTTCGCTCGTCCTTGGGGTCTGTCCCGATTTCGCCATTCACGTCGCGCTTCGTCGGGAGAGCGCTCCGGTCATCATGGGGGACGCGCTGTCGAACGCGGTGGGGTTCGCGGTGATTCCGCTGTTTTCCAAGGTCGCACCGGTGGCCGTATTCGGTGGCATCGTTACCGTCACCATGGTCTTTGCGCCGATCCTGACGCTGCTCTGGGTTTCGGCGCGATTGACTCGCGCGAGTGCTGACGAGCGGCGATTGTTCGCGCCGCGGCGACCTCTGGCGAACGCGGCGCTCGTGGTCTTTGCTCTCGGCGGTCTCCTCATTGCACCCGGGCTCACGCGTGCGGAGTCGAATGACGACCCCACGGCGCGCGAAGCGTCTTGGGAGATCGCCGTTCCCGCCGCACCGTCCGTCGAGAGCTTTCTCGAACTCGTTGCTCACGAGGCCTCGGTCGAGACACCGATGCGTGCCGACATCGTGCTCGAGACCAGCATCTTCGGACGAACGTCCCGTGACCAGGCGATTCGCTGCTATCGGCCGGGTCCGCGCGTGCAGACGTATACGGAGCTGCGCGATGACGGGTCCAAGATGCTCGAACTCGGCGCCGACGCGGCCGATCGCTATTACGATCCCGCTATAGGGAACGTCCCGTTCGAGTTCACTCACGACCAGAATTTCGCGGGAACCGACTTTACGAAGGAAGATCTCGAGCAGTTCTTCGTGGCCGATTTCGACGCGACATTGCTCCGTCGTGATACGACGACGCTTACAGTTGAGCTCCGGCCGAAGAAGTCCACCAGCTATGAGCGGCGCGTGGAGACGTTCGACGCCGAGAAGCGCGTGCCCACACGGGTAGTGTTCTTCCGCGCCGGTCGTGAGGAGCCGATCAAGACGCTGGACATCGAGGACTATGCACGTATCGGCGGGCGATGGCGCCCCGCGGTTCTTCGGATGCGCGATCATGAAGCGAACAGCGCGTCGGTGCTGCGCATGACGTGGACCGTGGTCGAGAATATGCCAGGCCGGTTGTTCAATCCCGCTAGCATGCAGTCGCCCTCGGGGTTGACGTGGCCCGCCCCGTCCGATTCCTGATCGCAGCGGGCGCGGTGCTGCTAGCGGCGGCGGTCTCGGGGCGAGTCGACGCCGCTACCGAGGTCGATCTCAGCGTCGCCGGCTCGCTGAACGACGGAACCGGAAGGCCGACGCTCTCGCTTGGTGTCGCCACGGAGCACGAACTCGGTCGTGGGTGGTGGTTACGTGCGCACCCAGTGCTCCGGTGGGACAATGACCAGATCGTTGCGGACGATTTCGATCATGATGCCGGCCTCAACTTCCTGAACGAGAGTCGTGAGCAGCGGGGCCCGTTGGGCGGCACTGTCGGGCTACGCTACCTCGGCGAGCGTTTCGAGGGCGGCCTCGTCATCGACGAGATCGATAGCGGCGCCGTGTTCGAGCTGGAGCCGACCAAGCGCCTCGGCGCACGGGATTTTCTCGATCTTCCCTTCGTCGAGGATCTCGAGATTCCAGCTCTGTATGCTGCGACATATTTCGCCGATGCTTCGCTTCGATTCTACTTCCTTCCCGTCGACAACGTGTCGTACGTGGGTTTTCGCGATGCCCGTGTCGATCTCCCGTATGCGCTCGTCGACGTGGGGACGCAGACCCGGGTCGACCGGGACGTGCCCACCGCTTCCGCCGAGCATTTCCAGGGCGCCGCGGTGTTCGAGATGGGCACGGGAGGGCTGACCTTCGGGCGAGCGTTCGACAATCTGCCCGTGCCACAGCCCGAGTCGCCGACGCGGATCCGGGCGCGGTACGACCCGTACGTGTATGGCGGCGGGTGGTACTCGTTCGTCTTCGGGCGCGCGGCGGCTCGAGCCGAGGCCGCGATGATATCGTACGACAGCGGCCACCGGTCCGATCGCGTCGACTACGCCGTCCAAGTGGACTACCGACCGACGCCCTCGAGTATTGTGCTGATCGAGTACCTGGGGCAGGAGCTCAACGAGGACGAGCACTTCGATACCGGGCTCCTGCAGCGAGCTTTCCACAACTCGATGGTCGTCCACGGTGAGTATCGTTATCGCCGCGTGCTGACGGCAGAGTTGACCGGGTTCTGGCGTTTCGAGGAGGAGGATGGTGCGCTACGGGCCGAAGTGAACTACGACATCCGCGACGATGTCGCCCTCCGGCTGCGCGGCGGGATCTTCTTTGGGCGCGAGGATCGACTCCTCGGGCAGTTCCGCGATGAGCCGATGATCGAGCTCCAGGTGCGAGTGGGGCTTCCGATCTAGCCAGACTACGCGATGGCGCCGGTGCGGCTCGGGAGCGCCACCGTGGCACCGCACGGAACCACGGGGCCATCCTGGGTTGCCACGACGATGTCGATGTCGACGCGCGCGTCGCCGTCCTCGACGTACTTCCGGGTGATCTTGCCCGTCATGATCATCTCGTCGCCAGCGCACAGGTTGTCGCGCATGGCGACCTTCATCTTGCGGACCGTCGCACGCGGTCCGCCCCAGTCCGTAGCGTAGCGGCTGACCATGCCGAGGTTGAACGGCGTGTTGACGAAGACGTCTTTCGTTTTCGAACGGGTCTGTGCGTACTCGCGGTTCGAGTGCTGTGGCGAGAAATCGCGGGTCGCCGATGCCAGATAGACACAGCGCGTGAACGTGATCGGCATGACCAGCTTCGGCAACTCGTCGCCTTCCTGTACGTCCTCCCAGAAGCGCTCGACGAACGCGGGCGGTTGATAGCCGGTCTTCTCTCCCTCGATGACGTCCTCGACCGCTGGACTCCAGCCGCCGCTCGCGGTGGTGCTCACAGTGGACGCGCCCTCTTGTCTTCCGTAGCCGAAGGCCGTCATGCGCTCGCGGCACACCAGCTCGCCTTCCTGATTCCGGTAGAGGCGGTCCATCGTCCAGAAATGCCCTTCACCGAGACGGGTCTTCTTCCACGGAGATATCGAGACAACGCGCTGACTGACGCTCACGCGGTCGCCGATCTGAAGCGGCGTGCCGTTTTCGAGCTCGACCTGGGTGATGATGCCCACCGGGAGATCGAGCAGCTCCTTCACGACGAAATGGATATGGCGCGCTGGCTCGCGTCCGGCGGGCGGCCACGGCCAGCGGAATTGCATCGCGAAGGTCGTCATGACGGCACCGGGAGGCGCCACGATCGAGTCGAAGCCTTGCGAGCGCGCGTAGTCGTGATCGAGGTAGAGCGGGTTGCCGTCCTCGAGAGTCTCGCACCAATGGCGGATCAGATACTCGTTGACCTCGAGTGGCGCCGCCTCGGGCTCGGATTCAGTCGTGAGCGCGCGTAGCTGCTCTTTGACGTCGTCGGCGAGATACTCCGGGACGTAGTCGAGTGTGACGTTTTCGCTGTCGGTCGACACGTGACCTCCTGGCGTTCCCAGCATGCCTGTTGTAGCCTAAACGATCGTTTGTTCAAGGATACTCGCGGCTGTGGTCGCGCCTGCCACGCATACATAAGGATACAATCGTGCCACTCAAAGTCGAGACGGTGATGTTGGGCCCGGAGACCGAACAGTACGCGGGGCAGGGCCAGGGCGCGATGACCATCGCGGGTATCGCCGCCGCCTCCAAGAAGACGGAGGAGCTCGGGTTCGACGGTACGACGACCCCGGAGGCGGGGCACGATCCCTACCTTCCCATCACGATCGCCGCCGAGCACACCGAGCACATCACCCTGGGGACCAACGTCGCGATCGCGTTTCCACGGAGCCCCATGGTTACGGCGCAGATCGCGTGGGATCTGCAGCAGCTTTCTGGGGGGCGGTTCAATCTCGGGCTCGGTACGCAGGTGAAAGGGCACAACGAGCGCCGCTATGCCGCGCCGTGGACGGCACCGCCGGGTCCACGACTGCGTGACTACATTCTTTGCCTGCAGGCGATGTTCGACACCTTCCAGAACCCGAAGGAGCCGCGTTACTTCGAGGGGGAGCACTACAAGTTCACGATGATGGCGCCGTTCTTCAATCCCGGCCCCATCGAGTATCCGCGCGTTCCGATCTACATCGCCGCCGTCAATACCTACATGTCACGTCTTGCCGGCGAGCTGTGCGACGGCGTGCGGTTGCACCCGATCTCCACCTTTCAACGGACGAAGGAAGTCGTGCTCCCGATCATCGAGGGGGGTGCGACGAAGGCCGGGCGCTCGCGCGCCGACATCAATGTGATTGGCGCGCCATTTCTTGCTCTCGGCAAGGATGAAGAGGGTGTCGAGAAAGCGAAACGTGCGTTGAAGCAACGCATTTCCTTCTACGCGTCGACGCGGACCTATCACGCGGTGCTCGAGTTCCACGGCTGGAACGATCTCGGCATGCAGCTGCACAAGCTCTCGGTCGAAGGCAAGTGGCAGGAGATGCCGGCGTTGATCACCGACGACATGCTTGCCGAGTTCGCGGTCGTTGGGACCTACGATGATTTCGTCCCGGCGCTCCGTGCCCGGGCGGAAGGCGTGTACGATACAGTATTGCTGGACCTGCCACCGGCGCTCCGCGCCGACGACGATCGTGTGCGCGACATCGTGCGACAGGTACGGGGGGAGTAGAGCTCATGGCGGACAAGGATCACTATCTGTTCGAGGTCGACGAGGGCGTCGGGGTCGTGACGTTCAATCGCCCCGATCGACTGAATGCGATCAACTGGGCGCTCGCGACTGATCTGGTGCAGCTTTTCCGTGATCTGCGACAGCGCGATGAGGTGCGCGTCATCGTACTCACCGGTTCCGGGCGGTCGTTCTGTTCGGGCGGTGATGCCGATTGGTTGAGTGGGAGCGACGATCGCGGGATTCCCGGTCTCTCGGAGGCCGTGCTCGAACGCTATCAGCGCAAGACCCCCGCGGGCCCGTTCGCCGAGTTCACACGCATGATCGTCGAGGTGGAAAAGCCAGTCATCGCGGCCATCCACGGACCCGCCATGGGTGCGGGTCTTGCGTATGCCCTGGCGTGCGATCGTCGGTTTGCCGACAAGAACGCGCGCATGTGTGCGGCGATGGTGCGGCTCGGATTCTCTCCCGATTGTGGCATCACCTACTTCCTCCCGCGCCTCACCAGTCTTTCGACATCGTTGATGATGGTGGAGACGGGGAAGATTCTGAGTGCCGATGAGGCGTTCGCCGCTGGTCTCATCGACGAGTTGGTCGACGAGGGGCAGGCGCTGCCAGCGGCCATGGCGTATGCCAAGAAGCTCGCGACCGGGCCGAGTGTCGCCATCGATCTGGCCCGTCGGTGTGTCCACAAGGCGCTGACCTCGAATCTCGACGAAATTCTAGACTACGAGGCCGTCGCCGGGACCATGTCGGCTCATACGCAGGATGCCGCCGAGGGCACCAAGTCGTTCGTCGAGAAGCGCAAGCCGGTTTTCAAAGGGCAGTAGCTACGGCACGACGCGGCGTCCTCGACGTCGCCCTTTGCGACTTCGCAATCCGCTCGCGAAGCGGCTCCGACGGACCGGTTGCTGGCAGTTCGCCCGCGTGGAATTCTTTGCTGCCCATCGCCGTCCGTCGCAACGTTGTGCCGGACACCGTGTTGGTACGGGTGCCGCTATGAATGTCAGGGTTCTTCGAAGCTCAGTCTGCGCGCTGCTCGCCGCGGTGTTGCTGCTTGGGGCGAGCACCGCTGGTGCGACTGGGTCCGTCGTGGCTGGGCGACTCATCGTCAAGTTCGACGACGCCATTTCGGCTGATGTCGGCGCGGCGCTGCGGTCGAGAAGTTTTCGCTCGCAGGCGCCCGATACGACACTCGACGAGTTGGTGCAGGGGTTCGGCGTGCAGGCCGCCCGCCGGTTGTTCGTGCCCGATGCTGCGACACTGGTGTCCGCCCGCGCGCAGCTCGGCGCCGTCCAGCCGCGAGGCGCGCGGCAACCGAGGGCGACCGGAAGCCTGCCCGGGCCGCTCGCGGTCCTTGCCAACATCTGGGTGTTGGAGATGGAGGACGGTCCGGATCCAGCGGCCGCTGCCCGGGCCTTCGCGGCGGATCCGCATGTCGTCTACGCCCACGCCGACTATCTCGGTGAGGCGGCAACGCTTCCTGACGATCCGCTGCTCACGTGCGCGGGCGCGGGGTGCGAGCCCCCTGATCCGCGAGACTCTGCGTGGGGTACCTGGCAGTGGGCGTTGCATCGCATGAAAGCGCCGACTGCTTGGGATCAAGCGACCGGGCAGGGCGTCGTGGTTGCCGTCATCGATTCCGGCGTCAACCGCGATCACGCTGACATGGGGTTGCTGTGGACGAACGACGACGAGGTGGCCGACGGGGGCGATACCGATACCAACGGTTTCATCGATGATACTTGGGGGTGGGACTTCGTCACCTGCAATCGTTTCGATCTGACCAACCCGGAAGCGCCGGTATGTACGGAAGCCAACACCCCAGATGCCGACCCGTCCGACGAAGAGGGACACGGAACCGCGGTGGCGGCGATTTGTGGAGCGGCCACAGGCAACGGTCTCTTGATGGCCGGTGTCGCGCACGGCGCACGCATTATGGCGCTCCGCGCGATGAACAATGATCTGCGGGCGGCGTCCTCGGAGGTGATGGCGGCACTGGTCTATGCCGCGGCGAACGGCGCGGACATTGCGAGTATGAGCGTGCTCACGCCCTACAGCGACGCTCTCCGCGATGCCGTCGAAGCCGTGGCGGTTCTTGGCGTGTTGCAAGTGGCGGCCGCGGGCAATTCCGGGGATGGGACGCTTTTCTATCCAGCGGGCTTCGCCGATGTCGTGGCGGTCGCCAGTACCGATTCTTTCGACGGCGCGAGTGATTTTTCCACCTTCAATGACGATGTCCAGCTTTCCGCCCCGGGGGACAATGTTCTGTCATTGTTGGGTCTCGACCCAGGGAGTAGCGACGTGCACGGGGGCTTGTTCGGGACGAGTATGGCGACCCCACATGTCGCGGGTGTCGCCGCCCTCCTGTGGGAGTGGCAGCCGGCCCTCACTGCCAAGCAGGTGGGCGCGGCGCTTTGCACCGGGGCGCAGGATCTTGGCGAGCCCGGTCGCGATCCTCATTTTGGTTGCGGACGGGTCGATGCGCTTGCCACGCTGCAGACCCAGTGTGTGCTCGATGTCTGTGGCGACGGTGTGCACGAGACCGGATGTGGCGAGCAGTGTGACGACGGCAACGTGCTCGACGGCGACTGTTGCTCCCCCACATGCGAGCTGGAGGGGATCGGCGCGGCGTGTCAGATCTTCACCAAGGACGAGCGTCGCTGCCAGGAAGCTCTCGCCGGTCGAGGACGGCTCTTCGCCACCGCCCTCCACAAAGCGTTCGAGAAATGCCTGAAGCGCTTCATCAAGGACCTCAGTGGAGGCAAGAGCACCGCGCGCGCCGCAGCGGCGTGTCGCGCCGCCCTCGACGTCGGCGATTCGACTTCGACGATCGCACGCACCCGAACCAAGGCCGAGCAGCAAATGGCGAAGAAGTGCGATGCATTTCCACCAGCCGCCATCGGACCACCCTGCGACGCGGATGCCCTAACGATGGACGCCGTTGTTGCCTGCCTCCTCGACGGCCACGCCGCCAGCGTCGGCACGATGGTCGCCAACGAGTATCGCGACGCGTGCACGCTCCTCACCGTCCTCGGCCTAGCTCCCACTCTGCCAGGTACATGCGCCGCCCCCTGATCCCAACGTACACGCCTCGGCTACTTGCCATTGAAACGTGAGCGCCCGCACGCCGTACCGTACTGGCGCGACGTCATCGGGGCACGGCTGATTTTTCTAGTAGCGGGGAACCGCGTCGTCGATCAGCATCGACCAGGCGTCGATCCCGCCTGCCACGTTGCAGAGATTGCGAAATCCGCGACCGCGAAAATGCTGCGCCGCGTCCTGACTGCGCATGCCGTGGTGGCAGTGGAACACGAGGAGCGTGTCAGCGGGCAGGGCGTAGAGTCGGGTTAGCGTTGTGTCGTCGAGGAGCGTGGCGCCCGGAATCGTGGCGATTGCGACCTCTTCGGGCGTGCGCACATCGATGAACTCCATCGGCGTGCCGGCATCGAGCATCGCCTTCAATTCTTCGACGCGGATTTGCCGAACGGGTGGCGGTTCCTGCGCGGTCATGAGTGCTCGGTGTGGGTCAGGCGAAGGCCGCGTTCGAGGTGATGCTCGGTGTGACCACACCGGTCTCCGCGGCAACGCGCGTGGCGACGTCGAGGGCGGCTTCGGTGAAAATCTGGCCGAAGAGAGCATGACCGCACGCCACGTGGCCCTCGGCGACCGTATGCACCGTCGCGCCTGGAATCGCGCGCGCCAAGCGAAGCTGCCAGATCGGTGGTACGGCGCGGTCGAGGGTCGTCAGGACGACGGCGGTCGGGACGTCGACCGTTCCGATCCACGGTTCCGCGTTGTACGAGCCGATCTCCATTCCCGCCTCGAGGACCGAGCGCAGGTTGTGTCCACGGATCTCCTCGGCGCCCCAGCGGCCGAGCGATCCCGACGTTTGCACTTGCGTCGGGAAGAGTAGGCGCAGTCCTGCGAGTGGGACAGTGGCCGCGACCTCGGCAAGGCGGGTGACCTGGGCAAGCGCGCCGGCGGTGGAGCTCACCAGGACTCGCGCCTGCGAGCCGTGGAGAAAGCGATAGCAGGTTGCCGCCAGGACGAGTCCTTGCACGAGGGCGCGATGTCGGCGCCACAGGAGTTGCGCGATCGGCCCGCCCATCGAGTAGCCACCGACGATGGCTGTGCGAATGCCGAGCTCGCTCGCGAGCGCCGCGATGTCATCGGCGCAGTCTTCGAGGCGAAAGCGGGCGTTCGAGCGGAGACCGCGGCCGTGACCGCGATGGTCGGGCGCGATGATCCGGAAGTGCTGGCTCAGCGGACCGAACGCGGTGAACCAATTGAGACCGCCCGTTGCAGCGAAGGCGTGGAGTAGGATGAGGGTCGGCGCGCCTGGCGGGCCGCCGAGCTCACGGAAGAAGATGGTACCGCGCCCCGGAAGCTCGACCTCCCGCCCGGGCGGGATAAGCGCAGGCTCCTCAGGGAGCGTCGAATCCGTCATGACTCTCCAGGCGGCGCAGCGTCTCTTCGTAGCCGAACTCGGCTATCTCGTTGATGTGCGAATAGTCGGTGATGCCGTAGTCGTCGACCGGTGGTTCGATACAGAGATCGGGTTGCCGGGTGCTTTCCTGTTGCCGAAACTGCTGCGCCACCGAGAGCGCGCGATAGATGAGCGAGACGACGCTCGGGAACCCAGTACCGACGATCGGTAGGAACTGGAGGAGAAAATCTACACCCGTCGGTGCTTCGTCGACACGCGAATCGATCGTTTGGCGACGGAAAGGCGAAGGGTCGACTGCGATCACCGAGCCGGCGCCGGTCTCGAGCGCAAGGTCGGTCGGGACGTTGCCGAGGAGGCCTCCGTCGACGTACATCCGGCCGTCCTCGACGACGGGTGGGTGAATGCCGGGCACTGAGACGGATGCTCGCACCCAGCGCGCGAGCGGGCCTGTCGTATGTGTGACCAGCCGACACCACGACAGGTCGACCGTCGCGCACCGGAAATCGAGCTGGAGGTTTTCGATGCGGATATCGCCAAACATCGAAGCCATCAGGCTGCGCAAATTCCGGCCGCCGAGAAGCGAGACGAACGGTAGCGTGAAGTCGCGTCCAACCCACGGCCAGCCGCGTCCGTTCTCCTCCAGCATGCGCTCGGGATCCCACCCAAGGGCCAGCTGCGCGCCAATCACCGCGCCGACATTGGTTCCGATGACGAAGTCGATCGGGATCCGGGCTTCTTGGAGGGCGCGAATGACGCCGATGTGTACGAAGGCGCGCGCGCCGCCGCCGCCGAGGACCAGAGCTACGGCCCGGCCGGTGAGGGTGCGGGCAACACGCGCGAGGTCGTGTGGATTTCCGGATCGCACATGATGGTGCCGGCGCGGGCCGACATGCTCCAGCCAGGTCGCGGTGTTCGTGGGGCGCACGTCGGCCGACTGGAGCAGGACGAGGTCGACCGTCGTGGGAATGCCGCGCTCGTGGAGATTCTCGAAATAGCGTTCTAGTGGTCCGAGGCTCGGCGCGTCCGTCGCGTCGGCGATGAGGAGGGTGCGGTCGACGTTGGGCGCAAGGCTCCGTACCGCCGCCGCGTCGTCGCCGAGGACGAAGATCGGCTCGCCAGCGCGGGCCTGGGCGTCCAACCAACGCGCCGCGCGGGCCGGCTCGAGCGCCGAGGTGCCGCCGCAGGCGCGACCCAGCTCCGCGGCCGTCATGCAGCGTCCGCCTGCGGCCTCGATCAGAGGGGCGAGTTCGTGCCAGAGGTCGTCCAATGCCACGCTCGGCGAGGCGCCCACGACCAACCAAACGGCTGCGGTCGCGGCCGCGCGGCTCTGCTGGCTCGTGACGACGAGCCGCTCGGCAATGCGACGACTCAACGGCAGCAGTGCGTCCGGATGCCGGGCAATCAATGCCTCGAAGCTGCCTCGGTCGAGGCGGACCAGAGACGAATCCCGGAGCGCGGTGACTGTTGCCGAACGGGGTTGTTCGAGCAGCATGCCAAGCTCGCCGAGGGGTTGTCCGGCTGCGATCTCGCGGACGATGCGTGGCTCCGATCCGTCGTCGCGCTTGATTGCCGCGAGACGGCCGTGCGCGACCAGGTACATGGCGTCGCTCGGATCGCCTTCGCGAAACACATCGCTGCCGGCCGGAACGTCGAGCCACGCGACCGCGCGCTCGACGGCCGCCAACGCCTCATCGCTGAGGGTATCGAGGAGCTCGAGCGACCGCAGCTGGGTGAGCCGATCGCTCCCTTCGGGAACCGTATTCATCGTTTTCGTGGACGTCGTCCCGGTGTGATTGTAGACCCCGGCACCGTCGTCGGCGCCAACCGGAAAGTAATGTACCCCCTGGACGGGGTCAAATGACGACCGGTCTGTGCTCAGCGTTTGGCCGCTTTGCCGAAGAGGATGCCGGCAACGCGGCGGATCTGAATCTCCTCGGAGCCCTCGGTGATGCGGTAGCGCCGGTGGTGGCGGTAGATGTGCTCGAAGGGCTTGTGGCGCGTGTAGCCGATGCCGCCATGCACCTGGATTGCCGTGTCGGCCGCGTTACAGACCAAGCGGTTGGCGCGGTAGTTGCACATCGAGACCTTGTCCGTGACGTCCATGTGGTGCGCTCGGTCGAGTTGCCACGCCGTCTTGTGGACGAGGGTGCGGACCATTTCGCACTCGGTCTGTAGCTCGGCCAGTGGAAACTGTATTGCTTGATTCGTCCACAGGGGTTTTCCGAAGACGATGCGTTCCTTCGCGTAGCGAACGCTCTCATCGATGCAGAACTGTGCCGCGCCGACGCTCGACGCCGCTTGGCGAATCCGGTTCTCGTGCACGAACGTTTGTGCCACCGCCAGACCCTGCCCCTCTTCTCCAAGGACGGCGTCCTCGGGAACGCGCACCTCGGTGAGCGACACTTCGGGGTGATCGGTGGGCATGTTGAAGGTCCACCACATGAACTCGACCTTGAACCCCGGTGTGTCGACCGGCACGAGCAAGCAGGTGATGCCCTGAGCATCACCCGGTTCGCCACTCGTTCGTGCGAAGATCATGTCGTGGGTGGCGTTGTGGAGGCCTGAGTTGAAGCGCTTGGTACCATTGAGGACCCACGTTTGACCGTCGCGTCGCGCAGTGGTCTCGAGCCAGGTCGCGTCACTGCCGTGGTCGGGCTCGGTCAGTCCGAAGCCGACCCGCTTCGCGCCGGTGATCGCGCCCTCGAGGAACTCGCGCTTCTGCGCAGGCGTGCCGAACCGATGCATCATGATCGCAAACGGGAAGTTGCCGACGATCGACGACTCGTTCTGGAGATCGTTGTGCAGCCCGAGTCCTTTGGCGGCGAGGTGCTCGCGAATCACGGCCATCGCAAGGTTGGAGCCGTCGCTGCCACCGAGTTTTTTCGGAAGGCCGAAGCGCAGGTGACCGGCCGCGTCGGCGCGCCGGCGCATCTCCGCCAGGAGCGCCTCCCAGTCGGTCCGCGGCTGTCCATCGTTCTCCCAGTCGGTCCGTGCCCATTCGCGGCGGTGATCGAAGAATCGGACATTGTCGTCCTGTGATTCCAAGGGCCTGATCTCGCGCTCGATGAATGTATCGAGCTCGTCGAGCTTCTGAGCGATGTCTTGGGAGATCTCGAAGTCCATGCGCGGTGGCTCCTCTGGGCGTGTCGGTCCTGTCAGGGCTGGCGGACGAACACCATGAGATGGTTGTTTGCGGGTAGTCCGATCTGCTCGGCCAGTGCGAAACCCTCGCGCGCCGCGACGACGGTGACATCATCGATGTCACGGACGCCCCAGCGCTCGTCCCGGGCGCGAAGCGACTGATCGAACTCGGCATTGCTCGGTGCCGCGAAGGCACCCCCGAAGCGGAACGGCCCGTACAGGAACGCCGGTGCGCCGGCGGGCAACGCCTTGGCCAAACCAGCGAACAGGCCGAGGCAGCACGGCCAGGGGGAGATGTGGATCATGTTCGCGTTGAACGCGGCCGTTGGTTGTATGTCGAGGAGCGCTTCCCAGGCCGGGGCCGCGACGTCGATCTGAATCGCCGGGCGTAGATTCGGGAGATTCGCCTCCTCGCGCCACGACTCGATACTTGCGAGCGCGGCGGGGTCGACATCGGAGGGGTGCCACACGACGTGTGGGAACGCGTGCGCCATGTGGATCGCGTGCTGGCCGGTGCCACTCGCGATCTCCAGCACCGTTCCTGCCGCTGGGAGATGTGGCCCGATGGATGCGGCGATCGCAGCCTTGTTGCGATCGGTCGCGGGGGCATGGCGTTTCATCGATGTGGAGCCTACCGGAGGTGGGATGACGCTGCGAACGTGGCGAGTCCGCGGTGGGTGGACGTCCTTCGCGTGGGCGCGGTGCCCCTTCGTGCCTCTCTCTGGTGCTGGACGCCGTCCGACGCGTCGAGTATCAGCCTCGCGTGGGCGCACCTGAGGTTGGCAAGCAGTTCGACGAAGCATATTTCCGGCGGTGGTATCGGGCGGGTGTCGTGTCGGTCCAAGAGCCCGCCGATCTCGAACGCGAGGTGGCGCTCACGCTTGCCGTCACGGAATCGCTGCTGGGGAGGCCCGTGGGCTCGGTGCTCGATGTGGGATGTGGGGAAGGGCAGTGGCGGCGTGCGGTGAAGCGGCGGCGGCCGTCCGCGACGTATCTCGGCGTCGATCCTAGCGAATACGTGGTGCGGCGACACGGCACGCGGCGGAACATTCGGCTGGGGACATTCGAGGGGTTGCGGGCGACGATCGGACGTTCCCAGTTCGACCTGGTCGTCTGCAGCGGAATGCTCAACTATCTGTCTGAGAAAGCGCTCCGCGCCGGGCTCCGACACGTCGCCAACGCCACCCGCTGCGTCGCCTATCTGGAGCTCTATACGCGACGCGACCAGTTGCACGGAGATCTACAGGGCATCCAACGTCAAGGTGCGGCGCAGGCCCGTGCCGCCTTGCGCCGTGCTGGCCTGATCGCCTGTGGCATGCATTGCTATGTGCCGCGTCGGCATGCGTGGAGACTGGCCGAACTCGAAGGGCTCGCGCCTTAGGTTCGGTGCGTGCGCGATCCGGCGACTCTGGCACGGTCGGCGAGTTCAACGCTCCGAAAGAAGAGGAGAACTGATGCGACAGGTGTGGCTTCCCAAAGCAGGTCGGCCCGAAGTGTTCGAGGTTCGCGAGGCGGTTGATCCAGAGGCCGCGCCGGGAGAGGTGCGGATTCGGGTCGAGGCCGCCGGAGTGAACTTCGCCGACATCATGGGGCGTCTCGGCATCTACCCGGATTTGCCCCCCATGCCGGTGGTGATTGGCTACGAGGTGGCTGGTCGGGTCGACGCGGTCGGTACGGGCGTGGACCAGGCCTGGGTCGGACGCGATGTCCTGGCCGCGACGCGTTTTGGCGGCTACTCGGACGTCGTCTGCGTGCCGCAGGGCCAGGCGTTCGCGCGTCCGGAAGGCATGACGGCGGCCCTGGGTGCGGCGTTGCCGGTCAACTATCTCACTGCCTATCAACTCGTGGAGATCATGGGCGGTCTGCGCGCCGGGCAGACGATGCTCGTGCATTCGGCCGGCGGCGGGGTCGGCATCGCGGCCATTCAACTCGCCAAGCGCATTGGCGCCACCGTCATCGGCACGGCTTCGAAGTCGAAGCACGCGTTTTTGACCTCGATCGGCGTCGATCACGTCATCGACTATCGGACCGAAGATTTCGAGACGCGGGCTCGCGTCGTGACCGGGGGCCGGGGTGTGGATCTTATTCTCGATGCTGTGGGCGGCGACTCGTTCAAGAAGGGCTACCGACTGCTCGCACCGACCGGCCGGCTCGGCATGTTCGGCATCTCGGCCGCTGCCACCGGCAAGCAGCGGAGCATCCTCTCGTTTCTCAAGGCGGCGGCTTCGATGCCCTGGCTGCAGTTTACGCCGGTTTCCCTCATCGATCAGAACAAAGGTGTCTTCGGCGCCAACCTGCTCCATATGTGGGATCAGATGGACGAGCTCGGTGTGTGGATGGAGGCGCTACTCGGGCACTATCGAAGTGGCGCGATCGCACCGGTCATTGCCGAGCAATTCTCGTTCGACCGCGCGGCCGAGGCGCATCACTACATTCAAGATCGGAAGAACGTTGGAAAGGTGCTGCTGGTTCCGTGAGACGTAGCTAGGACGGCGCGCTGGTTCCGGACGTGCGATGTCCTGTTCTGCTCGCCTGGGCGCGGTCGGATCCCTACAACGCGTATCGTGCTGCCAAGGCGGCGCTCGGCGGCTTCACGGATGCTCGCACCGTGCTGTTCGCCGGCGGTCACGCTCCCTTTCTCGAAGCTTCCGACGATTTCGCGACCACGTTGACCGAGTTCGTGCGATCTCTTCCCGTGGGGAAGGCGTTGCCGCGGCGCGCAAGCGTGGGTTGAGGCAGGGCCTGTGATCTACGCGTCAGGGCACGAGCACAGCGAGCCTCGACGTCCGCAGAGGCTCGCCCGCCTCACGCGGCGAGACCCGGAGGTCGAAACGCTACCCGACTCGCCGTGAGTGCCCCTTCCAGAACGGCTCGCGGAGATCCTTCTTCAGCACTTTGCCACTGGGATTTCGCGGCAGCTCGGCAATGAAGTCGACCGAGCGGGGCTGCTTGTAGCCCCCGAGCTTGTCGCGGCAGAACGCCAGGACATCGTCGGCGCTCACGTTCTGGCCTTCCTTCTTCACGACGATGGCCTTGATGGTCTCGCCCCACTTTTCGTGCGGGATGCCGATGACGGCGGCATCGGCGATGCCGGGGTGCTGGAACAGGACCTCCTCGACCTCGCGCGGGTAGACGTTCTCGCCACCCGAGACGATCATGTCCTTCACGCGGTCCTGAATGAAGAGGTAGCCCTCGTCGTCGAGAATGCCGGCGTCGCCGGTGTGCATCCAGCCGTTGCGGAGCGCGGCGTCGGTATCTTCGGGGCGATTCCAATAGCCACGCATGAGTTGGGGGCCGCGCACGGCGACCTCGCCAATCGTGCCGTTCGGAACCGGCTGTCCTTGCTCGTCGACGATGCGGACATCGGTTCCGAGCAGTGGTCGGCCCGCCGACAGCAGGAGCTCTGGGCGTCCGGCGAGAGCTTTCCGGTGATCCTCCGGGAAGAGGTACGTCACGACCGCCGTTGTTTCCGTCATCCCGTAGCCCTGCAGGAAGTCGCAGCCGAAGACCTCGATGGCCTGGCGCAACGTCTGCTCGGCGATCGGTGACGCTCCATAGATGATGGCTTCGAGGTCCTCGTAGCTGCGTTCGGCGACGTCGGGGACGGCCGTGAGGCAGAACTGAATCATGGCCGGTACCAGCAGCGCGACGCGGATCTGCTCTTCGGAGAGAGCGCGCACGACATCGGCAGGCACGAAATCCTCTTGGATATACAGCGTGCCCCCCATCTGCACGGTGTTGAACGCCGTGATCGCGGCGGCCGCGTGGTAGAGCGGCGCGACGATCAGCGCGCGCTGCCCTGGCGCGCCACCCATCGCCATCGCCGCTTGATGGAGCTGTGCGGTGACGGCTCGGTGCGCGAGGACGGCGCCTTTCGGGCGACCCGTCGTTCCGCTGGTGTACATCTGGTAGAGATCCGCCTCGGGTGAGATGTCGCGGTCGGGGGCGGTCGGGGGACACGATGCGGAGAAGTCGTCGTACGAGTCCCATCCATCCGCGGGACCGTTGGCGCTCAGGAAACGCTTCGCGGACGCCAGCTCGTCGCGGACGGGGTTGAGCGCGGTCGCGAACTCGGGCTGGGCAATGACGAGCTTGGCGCCGGCATCGTTCAGGATGTACGCCCACTCGGGCGGCGCTAGGCGGTAGTTCAGCGGTACGGGGACGACTCCGGCTTTCGAAGCCGCGTAGTAGAACACGGCCTGCTCGATCGAGTTCTTCGAGAGGAAGGCGACACGATCACCGGGCACGAGTCCTTCGGCGATGAGTGCGTGGGCGATGCGGTTCGCACTCGCGTGGGCATCGCCGTAGGTCAGTTGGCGATCCCCTTGAAGGGCGAAGTCCGCGTCCGCGTGTTCGCGGGCACGGTAGTCGAGGGTGTCATGCAGTCTGAGCATGTGACGCTCCTTAGGCTCTGGGCAGATTCAAATGCGTGGCACGGGCGGTGCCGCGCCTGGATGCAGGGACAGCACCTCGGCGAACCCGCGCTCGAGACACTTGGCGAACAGCGCGGTGTCGGTAATCGCCGCCGGGTCGATGTTGGCGCCGATACAGCAGGTGCTGCCGTGGGTGTTCAAGGTGATCATCGATGCGCAGCCGGGCAGGGGGCCGAACGCGTAGATGCGTTCGATACGCGCGCCGGCCAGATAGAGATCCTCGCGCAGGCCGGGCACGTTGCTTGCCTGGAGATCGTTCGATTTGGTCATGCTTCCGACCACCGCGCCCAGCAGGGCTGAGGGCAGGCGGGCCAGCGCCGGCGCGAGGATCGACATGCTGGCAATGGCAGGCTCGCTCCGGAGTCCGCGGACCAGTGGTCCGATCGCTTGCATGCGTTGGCGAGGGTCGGCGATGCCGACCGGTCCCGCGAAACGCGCGCCGGCGATGCGATTGCCCCCGGCGGCGTCGCCCTCCCGCCGAACGGAGATAGGAATGGCCATCGGGATCGTTTCGACGGGGTGTCCGAGCGCTTCATGGTAGAGACGGAAGCCCCCGAGCAGTGCGGCGACGAAGGCGTCGTTCAGCGAGGCTCCGGCGGCTTTCGAGGCGGCGCGGAGATCGGCGAACTCGACGTCGAGCGCGAAGAAATGCCACGACAAGCTGCGGCCCAGCAGCAGCGGCGAGCCGGTCGTGTCGGGGTCGGCGACCACGCGCGCCATCGACGATGCGAACCGCATGACCGTGCTGACGGTCGTGAACGGGTGTGCGAGGGCCCAGAGTGCCCCGCCCGCGTATTGCAGAAGTCCGGGGATCGCGCGCAAGTCACGTCCGAGTTGTTCGAGCAGGAGCACGGTCGGACTCAGGAGTTCGGGCGGCGGTGGCGGTGGTTGTGGCTTGGTCGGGTTTGCCGCGCGTGTGCGGGAGTGTAGTTGCGAGAACAACTGCACACTGCCCATCCCATCAGTCGTGGAGTGGTGCATCTTCAGCATGTGCGCGGCGCGCCCGTCGGGGAGTCCCTCGAAGAGGACGGACTCCCATGGGGAGCGTGCCCGGTCGAACGGGGTCATCGCGATTTGTTCGGCCGCCGAGAAGAGTGCCGGCCAGCCGCCGCCATCGGGAAGGCGCACACGTCGTACATGATAGTGCAGGTCGAAGGCCGGATCGTTCGCCCAGCAGGGGTTGCCGATTCCGAGAGCTGGTTCCACGACCTTCTGTCGGAACCGCGGCGCCATCCGCGTGCCCCAGTCGGCCGCGGCGACGAAGCGGTCCCATTCCGGTGTGCAGTCGAGAATCTCGATACCCGAGATCGTCGAACGGAGGCGCGGGTCGTCTTCGATTCGCCACATGAGCGTCTCGAGCGCGTTCATCTCGCGGGATTCGCCCCAATGGAGGCGTTCGTCTGCTGCGGGCTGGTTTTGGCTCATAGTAGGAGGAGGTCCGCTTCTCGGAGCGCTGGCGCGTCCGTTTTAGTTAGAATGAGGGGCAATCCGTGTCGAGAGGCCGGTTCCGCGTGTTGCCGCGGCTTGTCGATCCTACCCCAGAGACCGGATTCCGAGGAAGAGGTTGTATGCGACCGAGGAGATACGTGTGTCGGGTCGTGCGTTCGGGGTGTATCAGCTTCGGAGCGGTCGTCGCTGCATCAGCTCGAATTCCGCGCCTCGGCTGACACGTGCGAGTGCAAGCTCCGGCGGTTCCGGGTGGGGAGTCGTTCCGGGATCGATGACGATGTCCCAGGCCAGGCGGGCGTCGTGCGGCGCGTTGAGAGGGTGGCAACGCGCGTGGGGATTGATTGCGCCCGCGATGGCATCGAGCGCTCGATGCGGTGCCGTGCTCAGATCGGCAAGCCACGAGTAGGGGTCGCCTTCCTGAAGCGCCGGGCAATCACGAAGTGCGAAGCGCGCGGATCGGGGTCCGGTGATCTCGATGTGGCAATCGATGTACGTGCGTGGGTGGAAGTGCGGGTGGAGTTGAAAGACCTTTGCCACGGCGTCGATGCCGTCGCCCTCGATGGCGAGGGCTTTTCGGAGGCGGTGGGCGGCCAGCGCCGCGCTCCCTACCCATTGACGTCGCCCCAACTCGCGTGCCGCGTCGTCATCGCGTTGCTGGGCAATGTTGAGCATGTAGGCGCGTACGAGGAGGTGTGTCTGGACGGTGGCTTCCTGCAGCACCACGAGCAGCGCGCGGTGCGAGAGGTCTTCGAGTTGGAAGCCGGGATCGAACGTGCCCGCGTAGTCGCCCCAGCCGCCGGGCTCGGCATCGCTGTCGGGCACGGTGATCGGGATTGTCGCGAGCTTGGTTGCGTGCATCGCGGCGAGGTTCCTGTGCTGCTCGTACGGCGAGCCTTCCTCGTCGAGGAAGACTTTCCAGCGGCAGTGCGGGAAGCGCTCCGATGGGACGCGTGGAGGGCGATGGATGGGACGTACCTTCATGCGCGGGTTCGTCGCGGCGGCCGTGGCGTCGAAGGTTGGATCTTCGATGTCGTGACACATCCGCCGCACGTGCTTCTCGCCGTAGGGTTCGATGTCGAGCAACGCGCCGCAGTGGGCGAGCCAAAACTCGCCGTAGTCGGGGCGGTCAAGTCGGAATTGGAAGTCCATGAACTGCGGCGGCGCGCCGATGTCGAGTTGCAGGCTTTTGAAGACCGTCGCGACGTCGTCGCCCTCGAAGCCCATGGCTCGTTGCATCCGCCGTGCGTAGATCGGGCTGGCGCTCATCCACTCGTCGATGGCGAATTGCAGGTACGCGTTGCCGCCGAATCGTTCCATGACGAGCGGTAGCCCGACTCGATCGACGAGGTGCCCGAGGAGGAGGTACTCGCGTCCGAGGCAGGCCAGCGCCGAGCGTGAGAAGTCCGCGAGCTCCGTGCTGGGATCGAATGCTTCACGATACGATGCGCGGAGTGTTGGACGTGGCATTTGGGGGCAGATCCTCGTGTGGCTGTCGTGGCGACAGAGTGGCAGGAACCCCCCGCGTTTGGAAGGCCGCACGTCGGCGTCGACGGCAGGGGCCGGGACGCCCCGGCCCCTGCCGTCGCTAGAACGAAATCACGTCGACTGGTTCCAGGCATCGCGGGTCGAGTGCCACGGCCAGCGATGCCGACTCCCCGTTTGTCGAGGTGCTGACGAAGTTTTCGTCGAGTCGTTCCAGAATCTCGATCGCTCGGGGGGCGTGGGTGCTCATGTGCACGACCGCGAACAAGTGATCGACCGCGCAGAGCCGGCCCGCGAGGTTTTCGAGGGAAGTCACCGCTTGCCCGTTCTCGTCCGCAAGTGCTTGGTGCCGCAGTCCGTCGTAGGGGCCGAGGAGGAACACCGCGACGGGTGCGCACTTCTTGAGGATGCCATCCACGAACTTCGTCGATGCTTCGGTGACCTTTGCGAAGCCGGTCGCGCACTTCTCGGCGGCTTTGCCGAGATCGCCGTCGTACTTGGCTTGGTCGAGGACACCGTTCTCGAATGCGAGTTGCGCCTTGAGGCCCATCCGGACGCACTGCTCGAAGGTCTTGATCTGCGTGTTGGTGAATTTGGCGCCGGCCTTCTGGATCTCGTTTTGACACTTGAGCATGGCGCTGGCCTCTTTGTTGTCGAGGGGAGGGGACGGTGGGGTCGGTGGATCGAAGTAGCATCCGGTTGCGCCGGCGAAGGCGAGCGCGATCGCCACGGCAGTTTCTCTGGCTTTGAGTGTACGCATGGTCTGGCTCCTTGTCTTGGCGGGCCGTCCGTTGGGGCCGCCCACACTTTCATCCTGATAGTGGGCGGCTCGTTCCGTCCGCCGTGCTCAGGACGAAACGTAAGCGTTGACACGGTTAGGAGCGACGAGGTTTCGGTTAAGATGAGGGTAAGGATTGCGCGTTACTGGCGGAGTGGGAGGGCGGGTTCTCGACCCTGGCGGTGTGGCCCATGGCGTTTCGGGCGGCTGCCCAGCACTTCGGGGCCCAAGCCTAGTCATCGCGGATCTTGGTCTCTCGAGGGTATGGGCGGGGCGAAGTATCGGTGTTATGCTGACTGCTTCGATGCGCTCCGGACATCTCCATAGCGGTGCGGCGTGGTTGTGCCTCGCCGTCTACCTGTCGCTGAACGTTGGCGTCTCCGGGTTGGTGCTCTGCATCGGCAAAGAGGGGCACGTCGCCATCGAGTCTCGTTTCGCCGAGGATTGCTGTGATGACGAGCGTGGGGCGAGCGACACCCTCGGATTCGAGGCGTGCGACGACTGTGAGTGTACGGATGGGTCGTTGCTCCAGCCGGCGGCTGGGATGCGTCTAGCGGGATGGCTGGGTCTCTCGGGAACAGCGCAGCAGGCGCCGAGCACTGCCGATGCTCTCGTCGCGGATCCATCGTGTGTGAGGCGCGGAGCAGACGTGCGCCCTGCCTGTGTTTCACCGCCTCTTCGGGCACGTAGCACCATCGTTCTCGTCGTTTGAATCTCTCTCTTCGCGTATCCGGCTGATGCCGGTTGGAGTGCTCGCTTCGCTGAGCCTCCGCATCAACGTCTCGAGGAGATTCTGGAGGACGATCTATGAATACGTGCATTCGTAAGCGGCCGTCGGCCTTCGACGGTCGTCTCTACGGCGTGACGGTGCTGATGGCTGTATTGGTGCTGTTGCCAGATCCGGGGCGCACCGAAGGGCCGATGCTAGAAGCACCCGCGGCCTGCGCGACAGCTGCACCGATGGCGTCGGTTCGTGCCGAGGCCCCCCTCGCCTTGCGCGATGCTGTTGCCGCGGCGCTCATCGCGAATCCTGATCTCGCCGTCGTCGCGTGCGAGATTCGCGTCGCCGAGGCGCGAATGATCCAGCCTGGGCTGTTCACGAATCCCCAGTTGCGCGTCGAGGTCGAGAACGTAGCGGGGTCCGGTGACCGTCGAGATGACGAGCAGGCCGAGACGACGGTTCTCATCTCACAGCTGTTCCAGCTCGGAGGCAAGCGCGCACGTCGGCTCCGCGCGGCGGGCTTGGCGCGTGATATGGTCCTTTGGGACTACGAAGCGCGTCGCCTTTCCGTCGTCAGCGCGACGGTCAAAGCTTTTCTGTCCACCCTTGCTGCGCAGGAGCGCGTCGTCCTCGCGGATGCTCGTATGAAACTCGCAGCGAAGACCCTGTCCAGGGTGCAGGCGCAGGTCGACGCTGGGGCTGCTCCGACGGCCGACGTCGCGCGTGCCCGCGTTGCGGCGGGCCGCGCGCGAGTACAGCAGCAGCGTGCGACACGCGGACTGGGTGTGGCGCGGGGAGTCCTGGCGTCGGCATGGGGAAGTCAGAAACCTGCTTTTTCACGCGTGGAGGGCTCATTGCGGTCAGCGCTTGCGCCCATTGGGGAGGACAGTGCGTCATCGGTCGTGCGCAATCCGGACGTGGCCCGATGGGAAACCGAGGAGACGCGTCAGGCTGCCGCGCTCGCGCTCGCCGAGTCGCGACGTATTCCCAACGTGACCGTCGGCGCCGGTGGTCGCTATTTCAGCAACAACGGCGACGGTGCGGTCGTCGTGGAGCTTTCCATTCCCTTGCCCGTGTTCGATCGGGGTCAAGGTGCTGCGGAGGTGGCGCGCCACGGGATCGTGCGCGTCGGCGCCGAGCGGCGGGCGAGTGCGCGTCGAGCCGCGGCCGCCCTTGGGATCGCGAGGCAGCGCATGGAAGCCGCGCGCAATGAGGCGGCGCTTCTCCGCCAGGAGGTGCTCCCTGAGGCACGCCACGCGGTGGTTGCCGCGGAAGCGGCGCTTGGGCGGGGACTGATCCATTTCACCGATCTTCTCGCCGCGGAGGTCGCCGAACTAGAGCTCCGCCAGGACGAGATCGCTGCTCTCGAGTCGGCGTCCATCGCCGCCGTGGACATCGCGCGATTGACCGGAACGTCGTTGACGATCTTCGGCGAAGGAGAAGGCGAATGAGGAGTCGGATGAGGCGGATCGCCCGCGGTGCGAGTCTAGTGGGAATGGCGCTGCTCGTGTCGTTGATGCTGACGGACTCGGGGCATTGCGAGGACGGACACCGGCACGGCGACGCGGCGCAGAAGCACGACGGCGAGGCGCATGGGGGCGACGAGGATGCGCACGGGCACGACGGCGAGGCGCACGAGCGGGACGGGGATGCGCACGAGCACGACGGGGATGCGCATCAGGATGGCGGCGATGCCCATGGGCATGATGAGCACGACGATCATGCGTTCTCTGTCGCCGTGTTCGAGCGTCATGGCGTTCGCCTCGCAACGGCTCGATCGGGCGAGGTTGACGTTGGCGTCGATCTGCCAGGCGAGGTTCGACCGAACGGCGACCGCATTGCTCATTTGGCGCCGCGTTTTCCTGGTGTGGTCCGCGAGGTGCGTGCCCACGTCGGCGATACGGTTGCCGACGGCGAGGTGCTTGCGGTGATCGAAGGAGACAACCTGGTCTCGTATCAGCTCCGTGCGCGCTTCGGAGGGACGGTCATCGACAAGCACATCACCCCTGGCGAGGCGGTGTCCCGGGAGCGTCCCGCCTTCATCGTCGTGGACCTGGCAACGGTGTGGGTCGACATCGCCGTCTATCAGAGCGTCCTGCCGCGCTTGCGGGTTCAGCAGCTGGTCGTCATCGCGGCGGGCTCGGACGGGCCGCACGCCGAGGGGGCGATCTCGTACCTTTCGCCGGTCGTCGACCAGACGACTCGTACGGCGACCGCACGTGTAGTCCTGCCGAATACCGACGGACTTTGGCGCCCAGGGTTGTTCGTCACCGCGACGATCTTCGAGCCGGTGTACGCTGCGGTGGTGGTGCCGCGGCGAGCGCTGCACACCATCGAGGGGAAGGCTGTGATCTTCGTGGTCGCGGACGACACGTTCGTACCGCGCCAGGTCAGCGTCGGCGCCACTGGCCGGTCCATGGTCGAGATCTCTGACGGGCTCGAGGAGGGCGAGCGCTTTGCGGACGAGGGCTCGTTTCTCGTCAAAGCCGATCTGTCCAAGGGCGAGATCGCCCACCATCACTAGGACTCCTCGTCATGCTCGAGCGCATTCTCCGCTTCTCGATCGATCATCGCGGCCCCGTCGTCGTTGCGGTTGCCGTGGCAGCCCTGGTCGGTCTGCAATCGTTACTTCGACTCCCGATCGACGCGGTGCCCGACGTGACCAACCGCCAGGTGCAGATCACCGCGCTGGCGCCGTCACTGTCGCCCATCGAAGTCGAGCGTCAGGTGACCTTCGTCATCGAGACGGCGCTCGCCGGCATTCCCGGCCTCGAGTACACACGATCGTTCTCGCGGAACGGTTTCGCGCAGCTCACCGCGATTTTTCACGACGACGTCGATGTCTATTTCGCCCGTCAGCAGGTCGGTGAGCGGCTGGATGACTTGCGCTCGCGCCTCCCGGCCGAGAGCGAGACGGTGCTCGGTCCCATCTCGACGGGTCTCGGCGAAATCTACATGTGGACGATCGAGTACGCGCACCCGGACGGCCGTGGCGCTCCGGTGGCCGAGGGGGAGCCTGGGTGGCAGGCCGATGGCGCGTACCTGACACCGGAGGGTAGGCTCCTTGGCACGCCGCTCGCGCGCGCGGCCTATCTCCGGACGCTTCAGGATTGGCTCATCACGCCACAGATCAAGACCGTGGATGGCGTGGCTGGCGTCGACACCATCGGCGGCTATGTGAAGCAGTACCATGTCGAGCCCGATCCGCAGGCGCTCGCGTCCTTCGGCCTCACGTTCCACGAGCTGATCGTGGCGCTCGAGCGCAACAACTTGAATACCGGCGCGGGCTACATCGAATACAATGGCGAGGCATACGTCGTCCGCGCGACGGGGCGGCTCACGGATCCGGCCGAGTTGGGCACGATCGTCGTGGCCGAGCGTCAAGGTGTCCCCATTCGGGTTTCCGATCTCGCCGAGGTCGGGATCGGGCGCGAGCTACGCACCGGCAGTGCCTCACAGCACGGTGAGGAAGTGGTCGTGGGCACCGCGTTGATGCTGCTCGGTGCGAATAGTCGGACGGTGTCCGCCGCGGTGGATGCTCGGATGACAGAGGTGCGCGCGACCCTGCCGCCCGGGATTCGTGCCAATACCGTGCTCAATCGCATGACGCTCGTCGATGCGACCATTCGGACCGTCGAGCGCAATCTCGTCGAGGGTGCGCTGTTGGTCGTGGTGGCGCTGTTTCTCATGCTCGGGAACATCCGAGCCGCTGTGATCACCGCGCTGGCCATTCCACTGTCGATGCTACTGGCCGCGATCGGCATGGTGCAGACGCGCACGAGCGGAAACCTCATGAGCTTGGGGGCGCTCGATTTTGGACTCATCGTCGACGGCGCGGTCATCGTCGTCGAGAATTGCGTGCGCCGGCTGGCGGAGCGTCAGCGCGAGCTCGGTCGCGTGTTGACCCGCCGCGAGCGCTGCGACGTTGTCTTCGAGGCCAGCAAGCAGGTGCGGAGTGCGACGGCGTTCGGCGAGGCGATCATCATCACCGTGTACGTGCCCATCCTCGCCTTGACGGGTATCGAGGGGAAGATGTTCCAGCCGATGGCGCTGACGGTAATCTTCGCGCTGACGGCCGCGTTCGTCCTGTCGTTGACCTTCGTGCCGGCGATGGTCGCGCTCGGGGTCACCGGTCGTGTGCGCGAACGCGAGAACATCGTCCTGCGGTGGGCGCAAGAAGCCTATGCTCCAGCGCTTCGGTGGGCACTGCGGTGGCGATCGGCAGTCGTGCTCGTCGCGGCGAGCCTGTTCGGCGGGTCGTTGCTGCTCTTTCAGACTCTTGGGCAGGAGTTCGCGCCGGTGCTCAGCGAACTCGATATCCTGGTGCACGCGTTCCGGATTCCGAGCACGAGCTTGACCCAGGCGACGGCGATGCAGGGGGTCTTGGAACGACGGATCGAGCAGGTGCCCGAAGTGGCATTCGTATTCTCTCGCACGGGGACGTCCGAGGTCTCTGGCGATATGCCGCCCTATGTGTCGGACACCGTCGTCATCCTACGTCCACGGGACGAGTGGCCGGACCCGAGCTTGACCAAGGCCGATATTCAGGCGCGCCTCGAGCAGGATCTTCACGAGGTTCCGGGCAACGCCTACGAGTTCACGCAACCGATCCAGATGCGTTTCAACGAGCTGCTCGCCGGGGTACGCGCGGACGTCGCCATCAAAGTGTTTGGCGAGGAGTTCGAAGCCATGCTGCCGGTCGCCGAGCAGATCGCGAGTATCCTGCGGGAGGTGCCAGGCGCCGCTGACACCAGTATGGAGCAGGTGACGGGTGCCCCCGTGCTCAGCATCGAAGTCGATCGTGGGGCGGCGGCGCGGTACGCCCTCGCCGTGGCTGATGTGCACGAGGTCGTACAGATCGCTGTCGGTGGGCGGACGACCGGACAAATCTTCGAGGGGGACCGTCGCTTCGATGTCGTCGTGCGCCTCGGCGAGCGCTTTCGCGGTGATCCAGCCACGTTCGACAGTCTGCCGATTCCCTTGCCGCATGCGCACCAAGCCGCAACGCGGGTGACGCTCGGCGGCGACGATATTCAACGCGCTGAGTTGCGGTCCCTGCCGCTCTCGGCCGTGGCACGCGTGACAATCACCGAGGATCGAAACCAGATCAGCCGCGAGAACGGCAAGCGGCGCATCGTCGTTCAGACCAATGTTCGTGGTCGCGATCTCGGGTCGTTCGTGGACGAGGTTCGTGCCCGTGTCGACGCCGAGATCGCGCTTCCCGCGGGCACCTGGCTGACCTGGGGCGGGCAGTACGAGAATCTCGTCCGCGCGCGCGCGCGACTCGCCGTGGTCGTGCCCATATGCTTCGTCGTGATTCTGGCCCTGCTCTACAGCACGTTCGGGTCGCTGCGGCCGGCGGTCATGGTGTTCACAGGAGTGCCGCTGGCGCTGACCGGCGGGATCGTCAGCCTCTGGTTGCGGGGCATGCCGTTCTCTATTTCAGCCGCCGTCGGATTCATCGCTCTATCGGGTGTTGCCGTGCTGAACGGACTCGTCATGATCACGTTCATCAATGAGCTTCGTGCCGACGGCCTCCCCGCTCGGGAGGCCGTCGTGCGCGGCGCGGTGGTCCGGCTCCGGCCGGTCTTGATGACGGCGTTGGTTGCGTCGCTGGGTTTCGTGCCGATGGCACTTGCGACCGGCACGGGCGCCGAGGTGCAGCGCCCACTCGCCACAGTGGTGATCGGTGGGCTGATCACCAGCACGGTTCTGACGCTCTTCGTCCTGCCGGTGCTGTACGATCTCTTCGCCGGTCGCGTCGAGGAAAGCGCGTCGTAGCGCGAGCCGGGCTACGCAGGAAGCAGGTCGGCGGTGATCTCTCCCACTCGGTCGTTGATCCGGCGGATCAGACCGTAAATCGCTGTAATCGAACGATCCTGCACCGCGCGCACTTCTTTGATCGGCCGCTCGAGTGGCTCGATCGTGCCGATGACGTCGAGTGGCGCGTCGGCGATCGAGCGATGGATCTCCTCGACGGCGGTCGTTACATCGTTGATCGTGGCGTGGATGCTTGCGGCGATGTCTTTTGGGCCCTTTGGGCTGTGCTCGTTGCTCATGGGTGTTCTCCTTCGCGTGGTTGTGTTGGGATTAGACGGCGATCGGGTGGTCCGTGCCGGGTTGCGCACGGCGCAGGCGTTCGCGCCACGCGTCCCCAGTTAGCGGGGCTGGCTCGGTCGCCTCGACGAACTCGACCAGGGTTCGCACGAAGCGCGTGGGGGCCTCGACATGAGGATAGTGTCCGACCTTCTCGTGGATATCGAGGTGGCTTCCGACGATCTTCTCGTGTGTTTCGAACGCGTGGCGCACCGGGATGATGGGATCGCTCGCGCCCCAGACGATCAGCGCCGGGACGTCGGCCGTCAGGTAGAGGCGGTTCCGGGCGCTGACGGCCTGGCCCGTATGGTCGATGACGGCTCGGAGCGTTCGAAAGAAGGCGTGTCTGGTCTCGGCGTCGGCCAGGGACGCGTAGCTGCGCCAGGTCTCCTCGACCACCGGTGCTGCCCGCAGGCCGCAGCGGGCTAGCGCGGTCGCGACCCAGTTGCCCGCGTCCCGGAGTATCGGGGAGCAGACCAGTGGGAAGAGTAGCTCCGCTCCGGGGAGGCTGAGCGCGCGCAGGAGCGGGTGAACCTCGTCTCCCAGGCCGCCGCTTCCGACCAACACAAGGCGCTCGCAGTGTTCCGGGAACTGATAGGCGAGCTGCATCGCGACGCCTCCGCCGAACGAGTGACCGGCGATCGTGGCACGCTCGTGACCGAGCAGCACGAGGAGATCGCGAAGCACGTTGACGTGCGCGGCGAGGGCGTAGTCGCTCCGCGGTTTCCCCGAGGCGCCGTGTCCGAGGAGGTCGGGCGCGACGACCGTGAAACGCTCGGCGAGTGCGGGGATGACGTGTTGCCAGGTCTCCGAGCTGGCGGCCATGCCGTGCAGCAGTAACAGGACCGGGCCGCTGCCGGCCGTGTGAAACGCGACAGCGTTGCCGTGGATCGAGACGGTGCGCTGTTCCATCGGTCACTCGTCCTTTCGCGGGGCCGTCTCCGCGGAGAGGCAGGATGGGCAGATGATCGTGCGCGGCCCGGGAGCTTCGAGGACGCCGATTGCCGCGGCCGTACCCTTGGCGAGGATCGCATTGCAACGATCGCACACCGCGTTCACGTTCAGGACTGCTTCCTGCCAGCCAAGGACGATCGCGTCCTGGCCGGTCTTATCGTCGTGTTCCGTCGATGCCCGGCGTCCGCGTGGCGGTGGGGTTTCATCCCCCGCGATCGACAGCGCGATGTTGGTGCTGTCGGTCACGATGTCTTCCACGAGATCGAACGTGTGGAGTAGAACATTGCGGACAACCGTCGAAACCGACATGCCGAGGCCCCGCGCCCGACGCTTGATCTCGCGGTCTAGGGATCCCGGAATCCGGGCGTGGAGCACCTTCTCGTTTTTCTCGCCCAGGGCGTCCGTGGCGCCAGTGTCGCTGCTATTGTCCCCTGGGGCGTTGGATTTGCGATCGTCGTCGTGGATTCCCATAGCGTTGAGTCACGAAGTACTCGAATGTGATACAAATGTCAAGTATCGTGATACATACCTGTTTATCCTCCCGACGGGCATGTTAGAAGGATCGACGATGTCCTGGCAGCCGCTCGCTCGACTGACGCTGAGGCCTGTAGCCGGTTTATGGCTGGTGCTCTCCCTGCTGCCGGGTTGCGCCGGCCGGGCGGTGAACTCTGTAGCGGCGGACTCGCTGACCCGTACGAGCCACCAGTTGGAGGCTGCCAGAGACGGTGCGAGCTGTCGCAAGGCGCTTCGGCCGGGGGAGCACGTTGCGGTGGCCGAGCTCGATTCGCGCCGTATCGAGTTGCTCAGTTGGAATATTCAGAAGGCCCGGCATCCGCGCGCAATCGTCGATCTCGGCCGCTTCGCCGTCGGCTAGGATCTGGTTCTGATTCAGGAGGCGCCACTCCCTTCGTCCCTGACCGAGGCGACCGCCAGCACGGGGTACTGGTCGTTCGCGCCGGGGTATCGGACCGCCCATGCGACGACCGGTGTCCTGACACTGAGTGGTACCGAGCCGCTGGCGCACTGTACGTTGACCAGTCGCGAGCCGTGGCTGCGGACACCGAAGGCGACGGACGTCGTCCAGTTCGGTTTGACCGACACGCAGGAGACGCTGATCGTCGTCAACATGCACGCCATCAACTTCAGTATCGGCGTGACGGCGTTCAGCGCCCAACTCGACCAGGTGCGGCAGGTGCTGAGGGATCATACCGGGCCCGTGATCCTGTCGGGCGATTTCAATACGTGGCGCACGCGTCGGATGAACATTCTGGCGACGGTGGCCGAAGAGATCGGGCTGACGCCACTCACGTTCGACATCGATCATCGCACGACCACGTTCTCGAACGCCCTCGATCATGTGTACACGCGTGGCTTGAAGGCGCATGCGGCGACGACCGTGGCAGTCGACTCGTCCGACCACAATCCGCTCTCCGTCGAGTTGAGCCTGTGAGCTTTCTCAGCGCGGCGACATCCGGCGCGCGTGGAATAGTTCTGGCGGCGGTCGTGCTCGTGGCGCTCCCGTCCGCTACGACTGCCGGAAGCGCACGGGAAGAGATCGACTACCTCCTCGATACCGTCGGCGAGAGTGGCTGCCTGTTCATTCGCAACGGTACCGAACACTCGGCGAGGGAGGCCGAGGCGCATCTGCGGATGAAGTATCGCAAGGGAGAGTCGTACGCGAAGACGGCTGATCAATTCATCGAGCGTCTTGCCAGCCAGAGTTCGTGGACGCGTCAATCCTACGAGATCGCGTGCCCCGGCACGACGCCCGAGCCATCGGGGCCGTGGTTGTCGAGGCGTCTTGCGGACTATCGAAGGCGGCCCCAGCCGTAGCGATCGCGTCGGCTCGGACGCAGCAGCGCCTCCTGTCTAGGCGACCAGCTTGCCAATCAAGAGTTCGGCTTGCGCCTGATTCATGTAACGCGGCACGGGGTAGTTGGCCCATGCTTCCGCCAGGGCCCGTTCGGCGATCGACGGGATATCGCCGCGCTTCAACTCGGCCAGGGTCGGCGGAATGCCCACGCCTTCTTTCAGCTCGCGTACTGCGTCAATGAAACGACGTGCCTTCTCGCCGTTGGTTGTCCCGGTGAAGCCGGCGACATCGGCGAGCTGGGCGAGTCGGTCGCGTGCGGGCTCGACGGAGAACTCCAGGACGTGCGGCAGCACCAGCGCGTTGGCCCATCCGTGCGGGGTGCCGTAGGTCGCGCCCAGGTTGTGTGCGATGGCGTGCACGTAGCCGAGGCTGGTGCGGGAGAATGCCATGCCCGCGTAGAAGCTCGCGAGCGCCATCGCGCTTCGAGCCGATAGGTCGTTGCCGTCCTTGTGGGCTTTCGGCAGGTTCTCGAAAATGAGTCGCACGGCCATGGTGGCGTAGCGTTCCGTTTGCGCGGTCGAGGTCGAGGCCAGATAGGACTCGACCGCATGGGTGAGCGCGTCCATTCCGGTGGCCGCGGTGATGTGCGGTGGCAGCCCCGTCATCAACGACGCGTCGAGCGCAGCCATCGCGGGTACGAGCTTCGGATCGACGAAAAAGTTCTTCGCGTGCGTGGTCGGGTCGGAGATGACCGCGGCGATCGTTACTTCGGACCCGGTGCCGGCCGTGGTGGGGATTGCGTACAGCGGCATCGGAGCCTTGCGAACGCGGAACCAGCCTTTGAGGCTCGCGAGAGGTTTGGAGTTGGTTGCCATGGCCGCGATGAGCTTGGCCGCGTCCATCGGCGAGCCGCCACCCACGGCGATCACTGCTTGCGCGCCGGCCTCGCGCAGCTTGGCCAGGCCCTCCTGGACGTGGGTGAAGGTCGGGTCGGGCTCGACCCCACTGTAGACCGTGCAGGCGACACCGGCCTCTTCGAGGTGGGCGGTAATGCGCCCGATCAATCCCAGCTCGACCAAGCCGTGGTCGGTGACGAGGAGACATTTCGATACGCCCGACTGCGCGATCGCCGCGCACAGCTCTTTGGCCGACCCGGGCCCGACGAGGGTGACCGGGGAACGATCGGGCATGAGGGGCGAGAACACGCGCGTGAGCGCGATGACGATATCGTGAACGAGCTTCTTGAGCAGGGCCATGGGCGAGTTGTAGCGACTTCCCTCGTGCGAATTAAGGGCTGGGGCCCGTTCCCAGTCCGGTTACGCCTTCTGGCTACAACACACCGCCCCGAGGTCTCGTCGAGAAGGCCATCCAGGGCGGCAACGAAAAGTCAGGAGGAGCAGGAACATGAAGAATCGAACGAAAACGCAGTGTTTCCGAGTCTACGCGCTCGCCGTGACCGCGGTTCTCAGTCGGGGTTCCACTGGTCGAGCCACCACTCGCGAACCGGCATGGAACTCGAGCGGACGGCGTCGGCGTAGCGCTCGAAGTCGTACGGTACCCGACGTAGGTCGACGGTGAGTTTCCCGCCGCTGGAGCTGACGAGGCCATACTCGGCCCAGGGGTAGATACGTGGTGGACCGCCGGTGAAGAGGGCGTCTTCGAACGGCATGCCGACGCTTCCGACGTTGACGATCGTGCAGTTCGTGTGGCGTCGGAGAAGTTGGACGTGCGTGTGCCCGCACACCATGACGGAGCAGGCGCGATCCTCCAGCATGTCCTGCACTGTCTTCACGGGAGTCTCGGCCAGTATCAGTTCGTCGAACGTGCGCGGTGATCCGTGCACGCAGAGCATCGTCACCCCGGGCTCGAGGTCGACTGCGACAGGTCCGGGTAGGCTTCGCAGCCAGCCGAGATCGCTCTCGTCGAGTTGCGACTCGGTCCAGAGTTCGAGTTCCCGGAGTGCGGCGTGCTCCTCCCCGGCGGTGGGATCGTGGTTGCCCTGGATCGTCAGGCACTCCAGGTTGCGGATGCGGGCGACAACCTCGCGCGGCTCCGGGCCGAGCGCCGCGATGTCGCCAAGACAGATCACTTGATCGACACCCGATTCGGCAATGTCGGCCAGCGTCGCGTCGAGTGCCGCAACGTTCGCATGTAGATCCGAGATCAGTGCGATCTTCACCGCGGTCCCCTGCGTGCATGATATCGCGCGCTCCTGCGGGCGCCTACCATCTCATCACGCTTCACACCTTCTGCCCGCGCAGGAAATCCAGGACCGCCTCGGTGAAGATGTCGTTGCGGTCGCCGGCGACCATATGCCCAGCATTCGTGATGTCGGCGAGTTTCGCGTGCGGGGCGAGGGCGAGGAAGGCTTGCGCGCCTTCCGCACTCAGGACGTCGCTCATCCGACCACGGACCAGCAGCGTGGGTATCCGGAGGGCGCGCGCCGCGTCGTCGAGCAGAGTGCGCCGCGTGGGATCCTCGACGAGGTGTGGACCCCGGTGTTCGATGAAGCGCGGATCCCAGTGCCAGCGCCACCGGCCGTCGTCGCCGCGGCGCAGATTCTTTTCGAGGCCGCGCGTGTCGGGGGGACGCTCCCGGTGTGGCTGATACGCCGCCACGGCTTCGGCCGCGTCGTCCAGGCTCGCGAACCCATCGGGGGCGCCTCTCATGAACTCGAAGATGCGCACGAGCCCGCCGCGTTCCATCTGGGTGGCGATATCCACCAGTACCAGACCCGTGGCGATGTCTTCTTCACTGCGATGGCAGGCGATCAGCGACGCGATGCCGCCGAGTGACGCGCCCACCAGCACCGGAGCACGACCGATCTGTTGCACGATGTCTTGGACATCCCGCGCGTAGAAATCGAACGCGTAGTGGCCTTCCGGATGCCAATCGCTTTCGCCGTGGCCGCGCTGGTCGAGCGCGATCGCATAGTAACCCTCCGCCGCCAGACTGGCTGCTGTGCCCGACCAGGCGTGACGGGTCTGACCGCCGCCGTGCAGCAGCAAGGCCGGCGGGTCCGTTGGGTCTCCCCAGACGTCGCCGCGTAGCGTCAGGCCGTCAGAGGTGTGGAACTCGGTGGGCGCTGCCATCGTCAGGTCTCCATGCGTGATTGGCGGGGGGGTGCAATATGGCAGACTTTTACGACGATTCTCGACGCAACGCACTCTCGGAGGCGCAGCTCTCTATCGCGGTGATCGTAGGGGCCGTGGTCGCGCATCGGATCGTACCCGGACCGTAGGTCGCGGGTCGTCAGCGCGCGATCGCGCTTGGGGTCATCTCGTCTGCAGTTCGGGCGTTGCCGGTGCGATGACGCCGTAGAGGAGCGCTTCGATGACGGCTTCGACGCGGCGATTGCTGACGTCGGCGTTGGCGCCTGCCAGAATGAGGAGCGAGTAGGATACGAACACCTCGGACACGACGTGCGCCATGTCTTCGAGATCGAGGTCGGAGCGGACGTCGCCGCGGCGCACGCCTCGTTCCAGGATCTGACGCACGAGGCGTGGCAGCAGACTTCGTCCTTGGTCGAGGACCTCGCCGACTTCGGCACGCACCAGGCGTGCGTCTCGGATGAGAAGTCCGCGGAGGACGCTCCGGTTTCGTGCGAAGTCCAGACAGGCGATCAGAACGAGACGCAAGGTGTGAGCGGTTCCCGGGGTCGTGCGTGCGGCCTCGGCGACGAGGACATCATTCCATTCGTCGAGGACCCGCTTCACGACTAGCGCGAACAGGTCTCGCTTGTCGCCGAAGTAGCGGTACACGAGGGGTCGGGATACGGCGGCCGCCGAAGCCACGTCCTCGAGCGTGGTTTTGCTGAAACCACGCTCCCCGAAAATTCCCTCCGCCGCCCGCAGGATGACATCCCGGGTCCCTGACGGTCCTTCCGCGCTCGCCATCGCCGGGAGTTTACAGTACCATTGTGAAATGTAAACACGGGTCCTATAAAGCCTTTACTCCCTGCGGAAGTGGGGCTACGAAGTGGTGGTAATTGTAAACCCTGGAAGCGACCACATCCGGAGTCGCGAGCCCAAGAGGAGACCCAATGGCCAATGAATCCTTCGACGTCGTCATCGTGGGCGGTGGAATGGGCGGACTGAATCTCGCCGCTCTCCTGACCAACGCGGGCAAGCGCGTCGTGGTTCTGGAAAAGGCTGGCCGTGATCAACTCGGTGGCCGCGCCAGCAGTGGCAAGATCGGCGGCGCGGCGATCGACAATGGCATCAAAGGCCTGATCCTCGCGGGAAGCCAGGACGAGATCTTTCGGCGCATCGGGAAGAGCATGCCAGAGAACGTCTGCCGGTGGACCAATTCGGGCGAGGTCCACATGCACGGCAAGTGGCGGAAGATCGACGAGATGGTGCGTGGTTCGATCGCCGAGTTCGCGAAGATCTATATGAGCACGGCGACGGAGTGGAGCTACGACGAAATCGAGCGACTCGATGACATCTCCGTCGAACAGTTCGTCACCGAGCGTACGCAGAATCCGGACGTCATCGACTTCTTCCGCTACCTGGGTTGGCTCTTCGGTGGCACACTGTCGATACCGCATGACTACTCGGCGGGGATGCTCTTCTACAGCGTCAAGAAGCAGTTCGACACGCTTGGCGAGTTTCCGTCCAAGTCCTATTGGGTCAAGGGTGGGAGCGGTGCGATCGCGGGTCCACTCATCGAGGCCATCCAGGAGCGCGGGGGAGAGATTCGTTCCAACGCGAGCGTCTCCCGCATCGTGATCGAGAACGGTCGGGTGAAGGGCGTGGAGGTCGAGCAGGGGCAGCGACGGGTGCCGACCGAGTTGCTCGATACCCAGTTCATCGAGGCGCCTGTCGTCGTGAGCGCGGTGGCCATCTGGGATATCTTCAGCATTCTGTCCGAAGACGACCTCTCGCCGTGGTATGCCGACCGCCTTCGGCATCTCCATCGGAAAACTCTGAACGATCTGACGCTGACGTTCGGGCACGACGATCCGACGCTCTGGGACCACAGCGGTCCACGCTGGGTTCAGAAGGGTCCAGTGACCGGCCGTCCATGGTGCGCGAGTTCTTTGGAGTACTCGGATGACGCGAAGGAATACCAGGCGACTTTCTGGATTCAGACCGGCTGGTGGGAAAAGCCCGACATCTTCCAGATACGCGAGGCCAGTCACAAAGCGGCGTTGAATAAGATCTTCGATGACTGGGAAGGGGACATCCGCGAGCTGTTTCCCGGCATTGTAGAGAAGGCGCACTGGCGGCTGCGCTCGTTCGGTCCCGCAACGCTGATCGAAACGCCCGGCAACGTCGGCCGAACCCTGATCGACATCAAGGCCGAGGGAGTGGACGGCCTCTACCTGATCGGTGAACGGACCAGTGCCGCAAAGGTGATGGGCGTGTACGGTGCCGCACAAGTCGCCCTCGTGGCGAGCGACATGATCATGGAGCGTCTGGAGAAGGGGGCGTAGCGGAAAGGGTCGTTCGGTCTCCGGCGTGTACTCGTGGAGGCGGGATTCCCTGAGTCGTATGCCGGGCTGCGAGCTCGACGTCGTTCGAAATGGTGTTGGGTCGGCGGTCGCGTCGGATAGCGGCGGTATCGTCCGCGGTCACTTGCGTCGTTCTGGCGCGATTGCCTCGTTTTCGTTTGACTGACATTCCGGCGCTCGGGTACCGTGTTGCGGTCGATGAACCCACGACGACACCCGGATTCTTTCCCACCTATCGCCCAGGACACCCGTTCCCGACGTAGCGAAGGAGGATCTCCATGCGCTCGCCCGCCCTGTGCCGGCTCCACTCGTCAACCTCCCTCGCGTCGCGCGCTGCGCGGCTAGCGTTCATCGCCGCGCTCGCAGCTTTCGCCGTAGGCGTTGGGCAGGTGACGCCCGCGGGTGCGGTCTCATCGCTCGGCGGCATCATGGCGCACAGTCCCGACGATATCGGTGGTTTCTCCACCTTGTCGGGCGACGACGCCACGGTGAACGTGACGCTGCCCTTTACCTTCCAGGTCGAGGGTATCGGGTACACGTTGGTCACGCTCTCGACGAACGGCTGGATCGAGTTCGGGGGACTGACCGGAGGCGGCACCGATTTCAGCAACGACTGCCTGCCGACGGCGATACACACCAATCCGTTCCTCGCCGCATATTGGGATGATCTCGTCACCTTCGGTACCAACGTGCGCTACGGGACGGTCGGGGACGCTCCCAACCGCGTGTTCATCGCCGACTATGAGGTCGATCTCTTCGGCGGCTCGGAAGGATCAGACGACGTGCGGTTTCAGGTGCAGCTGCACGAGATGTCGAACGTCATAACGGTCAAGTACCGGGACAGTCAGTTCAGCGCGAACGGCCAGCAGGCCACGATCGGCTTCCAGGGTGCGGGCGGTGCCTCCGCCGACACCCAGCCGCTGACCTGCAACGGCAAAGTCCTCGACGACAACCGACCGAACGAGGGGTGGGCCGCCGATGTCGGCCGGGCAGGGAACATCGTCATGTCGGCAGTCAACATGCACAGCCCAGACGATCTGAGCGGATTCGCGACCCTGAGCGGTGATGACGCGACCGCCAACGTGACGCTGCCCTTCAGTGTATCCATCGAGGGCACGAACTACTCGCTGCTCACGCTGTCGACGAACGGCTGGGCGGAGTTTGGTGGCGTCACCGGGGGCGGTGCGGACTTCAGCAACGACTGTCTACCGACGGCGATACACACCAATCCGTTTCTCGCCGCGTATTGGGATGACCTGCAAACCTTCGGCACTCACGTCCGGTACGGCACCGTTGGTACGGCGCCGAATCGCGTCTTCATCGCCGACTACGAGGTTGACCTTTTCGCCGGCTCCGAGGGTGCCGATGACACGCGCTTTCAGATCCAGATCCACGAGGGGTCGAACCTGATCAACGTGCGCTATCGCGACAGTCAGCACGCCGCGAACGGACAGTCGGGTACCATCGGGTTTCAGGGAGCGGGGGGCGCGTCGGCCGAGGTCTACGCGCTCGGGTGCAACGCGAAGATCCTCGATGACAATCAGAACGATCGCGACGGCTGGTCGGTGCACCCGAGGGAGCTGGGGGGGATTTCGTTGCACGGTGTGTTGGCCCACAGCCCCGACGACATTACCGGCTTCGCGACCCTCAGCGGTGACGACAGCACCGTGAACGCAACCATGCCCTTCAGTATCGCCATCGATGGCACGAGCTATTCCCTGGTCACGATTTCGACGAATGGCTGGATGGAGTTCGGCGGTGGCACGGGCGGTGGCACCGATTTCAGCAACGACTGCCTGCCGACCGCGACCCACACCAATCCGTTCCTCGCCGCATATTGGGATGATCTCAAGACGTTCGGCAGCGCAGTGAGGTACGGCACGGTCGGATCGAGCCCGAATCGCGTGTTCATCGTCGACTACCAGACGGAGCTATTCTCCGGCAACGAAGATGTGCGCATTCAGGTGCAGGTACACGAGGGATCAGACGTGATCACCGTCAAGTACCCGCTGGCCCAGCCAGGGGCCAACGGCCAGGGGGCGACGTTGGGCTTCCAGGGCGCCGGCGGCGCTTCGGCCGTCGCTCACCCGCTCGTCTGCAACGGCAAGATTCTCGACGATAATCGGCCTGGTGAGGGATGGTCGATCGCGCCGCTGCCAGTGTGCGGCAATGGCACCGTCGAGACCATGGAGGATTGCGACGAGGGCGCAGGCAATGGCACCGGTACGTCGTGTTGCACCTCGACGTGCGACTTCCGCGGCGCCGGTCAAGTGTGTCGCGGCGGCTCTGGGGACGTATGCGATCCGGATGAGACTTGCACGGGAAGTGCTGGCGCGTGTCCGGGTGATGTCGTGAACGGCGGAACCACCTGCCGCACGGCCGCTGGTAGCTGTGACGTAGCAGAGACCTGCACGGGCGTGGCCGGACAGGCGTGTCCTGGCGATGCGTTCGAGCCGGGCTCTGTCGTGTGCCGCGGCGCGGTGGGTGCGTGCGACCTGGCAGAAAACTGCACGGGTACCGGAGCGACCTGTCCGGTGGATGCCAAGAGCACGGCGCAGTGCCGAGCGTCGAGCGGGACCTGCGACGTCGCGGAGAGCTGCGACGGGATAAGCAATGACTGCCCAGCCGATGGCTTCGCCTCGGCCGCGACACAATGTCGTGCGTCGGCCGGGAGCTGCGATCCGGCGGAGAACTGTACCGGCACCGGACCGATCTGCCCGGGCGATGCGAAGAGCACGGGGCAATGCCGCGCGTCGGCCGGGACGTGCGACGTCGCGGAGAGCTGCGACGGCGTGAGTAACAATTGTCCGGCAGATGGTTTTGTGTCCGGGGGCACGCAGTGCCGCGCATCGGCTGGTGCATGCGATCCGGCCGAGGCCTGCACCGGGACGGGGCCCAGCTGTCCGAGCGATGCCAAGAGTACCGCGCTATGTCGCGGATCGGCCGGTGCCTGTGATCTCGCGGAGACGTGCGACGGCGTGAGCAATGATTGCCCCGCCGATGCAAAGAGCAGCGCGCAGTGTCGCGCGTCGGCAGGAACGTGCGACGTAGCGGAGAGCTGCGATGGCATCGGCAACGACTGCCCGGCCGATGCGAAGAGCACGGCGGAGTGCCGTGCGGCCGCCGACGTGTGTGACGTGGCCGAAACCTGTGACGGTGTAGGCGATGACTGTCCGGCCGACGGCTTCGCGTCGTCGGCGACCCTGTGCCGAGCCGCGGCGGGGGCGTGCGACGTGGCCGACAATTGCAGCGGAACGGGTGCGGCCTGCCCGGTCGATGCGAAGAGCACGGCGGAGTGCCGCACCGCCGCCGACGTGTGTGACGTGGCCGAGACCTGTGACGGCGTGGGTGACGACTGTCCAGCCGACGGCTTCGCGCCGTCGGCCCAGGAGTGTCGCGCGTCCGCGGGAGTCTGCGACGTCGCCGACAACTGCAGCGGAACGGGCGCGGCGTGTCCGACGGATGCGAAGAGCACGGCGGAGTGCCGTGCGGCCGCCGACGTGTGTGATGTCGCCGAGGCATGTGACGGCATCGACGACGACTGCCCGACGGATGCGTTCGAGCCCGTAACCACCGAGTGCCGGGTCACGGCCGACGTCTGCGACGTGGCGGAGACGTGTACCGGGTCGGCAGCGGCATGCCCGGCCGACGCGTTCGAGCCTGCGACTACCGAATGTCGTGCCGCGGCCGACGTTTGTGACGTGGCGGAGACCTGCGCCGGGTCGGGAGCGGCGTGTCCGGTTGATGCGTTCGAGCCGGCAACGACCGAATGCCGTGCGGCCGCCGGATCCTGCGATGTGGCGGAGACCTGCACGGGATCGGGCGAGGCGTGTCCCGCCGACGGCTTCGAGCCCGACGGTACCTCATGCGACGATGCGGATGTGTGTACCGACGTCGATGAATGCACGAGCGGTGTATGCGTCGGTGACCCCGCGATGTGCGGCGACGGCGCGCTGCTTCCTCTCTGCGAGATTTGCGATGACGGCAACCTCGCGAACGGCGATGGTTGCGACGATCAATGCATGATCGAGGCGGGGATCGCCTGTTTCCCCGACCCGATACCGGGTTGCCGGCAAGTGCTTGCCGACAAGCCGCAGCCGCTCATTCAGCTCAAGAACAAAGCGAACGATCGTGGCGATCAGATGAAGTGGAAATGGTTCAAGGGTTTCGCGGCGCCGATACCGGAGGAGTACGGCGATCCGCTGACGACGACCGACTACGTGTTGTGCGCCTACGACGCAAGCGGCACGGTGATCCTGAAAGCGCATGCACCGGCAGGTGGCATCTGCAGGGATGGCCCATGCTGGGCCCCGCTCGGTGGTGGCGGCTTCAAGTACAAAGACAAAGACGGGACGCCAGACGGTGTCAAAACCCTGTTTCTGAAGGGCAACAGAGTGGGACTCCTCGCCAAGGGCGAGCACCTGACGCTTCCCGCCGATATGACCACGATCGTCCAGCCGCTCACGGTGCAGATCCAGAACAGCGACGGCTTTTGCTTCGAGGCCGTCTATGCCGCGCCGGCGATGAAGCAGAAGGTCGATCAGTTCAAGGACAAGGACAAGCCCTAACGCAGTGACTGCTCAGACGACGAAGATGCGAGCGATCGAGCCCGGGAGTGTCGCCAGATAAAAGTCGCGGCTGAAGCCTGGGCATGGAAACATGCCCATGGTCGCCACGGCTCCAATTGGCGCCCTCCCGCGCTCGCGGCCAGTCTCGATGTCGACGACGACGATGTCGCCCGTGCCCGTGTCGTTCATCATCCGGGCGATGGGAGAGTCCTCGACGATCAGCTCGCCGGTGTCGGGGTAGAGCATCATCTGGATGTTGTTCCGATAGTCGGACCGCCACAGCAGGTCGAACGATCCCGGAGCGGTGTGGCGTAGTGCCGCTATTCCGCCGTTCAGACCGTCGTAGACGACGAGGATCTTGCGCTCGGGGTCGTAGAGAGGAGGGCCTGGGCTAAAGGCATTCGGCTGACCGATCACGTCGATCACGTCCCGGTCGCGGGGATCGTCGAGCGAGAAGCGAAACGCTCGCTGCACGGCTGTGGCGGCGCCTTGCCACATCGGAGGGCGGCCCATGTCCATGAGCCACACGCTGTCGCTTCCGATGCAGGTGTCCCAGCCGTCGGCCTGGTCCTCGCCCTCGACCGCGTAGCTGGCGCGCCAAGTGTCGTCCATCGAGAGTTGGCCATCGTCATAGCGAAGCCGAAAGAGTTCATTGGCGCTCGATGTGTAGATGAACTCGCCCGCCTCGGTGAGATCGCTCGAAAAGCGACCCATGCAGTGCGTGTCGATGACGAATGGTGGGCCGATCGGTTCCAGGCGCTCCGGTTCGAGGACGCTGAACCAGCAGGGTTCGCCGGGACGCGCGCCGAGATTCTTCATTACGAGGTTGCCGTCCGAGAGCACGAGCAATCCGTTGTAGGGGCCGTCGACCGGGAGCTCGCGTTCGGCCAGGTCTTCGCAATCAGCGTTGAGGCGGTGGCAGAAGCGTCCGTTGACCATATAGAGGTCACCGTTCTGGTGGACGATCACCGCCCCACACCAGAGATGTCCCCCACTCGGGAGCGCCGGCGAACGTGCCAGAGTGGCGAGCGTGATCGGGTCGATGCGCTCGAGCCATCCGTGGTTGTCGCCGTCGAGTCGGCGGTGCGGAGGAAACTCCCCGGGGGCGAGTCCGGCACCGCCCTGGACGAACAGTTCGCCCGGTGCGCGCTGCACCAGCATCACTGCCCAGCCACCCATGTCGCGGGTCGTCGAGGCCAGGCGTTCGCCGTCTTGTAACCGCAGTCCCGCCGAACGAGCCAGTTTCTGCCGGCGTGGCCCGCCGCATTCGAGGGGCCACGCCGACGCGTAGTAGCCAGGAAGTGCGGCGCGGTAGTCGAGCGTCGTCATGCGGTCGGCGCCGCTAGTTGATCTTCGCGATCACGTCGTCGCCGAGGCGCTCGACGGCTTCCATCGGGTTGTCGCCGAGTGCTTGCAGCGGGATGACCAGTCGCCCGACGCCGAGGTCCCGGTAGCGCGGAATGGTTTCCGCGGGGGGCTCCATCGCGGGGATGTACATCGTCGTGATCTCGATGTCCGACCGTGCCCGACCCTCGGCTGCGCAGGCCTCGTCGAGTGCCGGGAGCATGCCCGCCACCTGATCGACCGTTGCGGCGGGCGCATACCAGCCCTGTCCGTACCGCGCCACGCGTCGTAGAGCATTCTTCTTCGAGCCGCCAATGACGAGCGGCAACGGGTTCTGAATCGGCACCGGATAGCTCTTGAAGTTCGTCCATTGAATGAAATCGGAGCGGTGTTCGACCGTCTCCCCAGACCACACCTTGCGCATGGCTTCGACGTAGTCGGCGAATCGTGCGCCACGGCGCTCGAACGGAACGCCCAGCGCTTCGAACTCTTCCTTCAGCCAACCGATCCCGATGCCGAGCAGAAGTCGCCCTTGCGATACGAAGTCGAGACTCGCGGCCTGTTTTGCCAGCATGAGCGGGTTGACCTGAGGGAGGATGTTCACGCCCGTGCCGAGGCGCAGCGTCGTGGTGTGTGCCGCCAAGGTGGCGAGCGCGATCAGCGGATCGACGAAGTTCGTCTCCGGCGTCACGCCCATCTTGCCGTCCGCGCTGTAGGGGTAGGGCGACTGATAGTCGACCGGGACGATCGCGTGCTCGAAGGTCCAGAGCGACTCGAGGCCGACGGCTTCGGCGGTCTTGGCCATGTGAACCATCATGTCGATGCTGGCTACGCCGACGTTGCACGGGATGAGACCGATCTTCATGGTGCCGTCCTTTCGTTGGGGCCGGGGGTGTGGTCGAGACTGGCGATCGCGGTGTCAGGCGTGACGCGCGATCGCGCCAGCCGAATATCGCGCGTTTTCGCCGGGCATGCACGCCCCCAGGACGTCTTTCATTCCCACCTCGATTCTGGATGGAGGCGAGAACCCGCCGTGGCTAGGGCTCGATTCGGTGCGAGCACGTGCACGCGCTCTTGGAACCGCCGACGACGTGCAGGCGAACCTCCGGTGTACGATCCGGAGGTTCGCCGAGTCCCGTGCCGAGGGCGGCCGCCAGCATCAGTGCCGCGAGTATCCGCATCTCAGTCTGTCCTCGGGACGACATGGCCGTCGGGGCCGATGCGGCTCCGTCGCTCGACGGCAAAGTCGGCCAGTCGAATGACGGGACGCTTTGCGGGGGAGAGCGACAGGACGTGTGCGACCAGCGCCCAGACCTGTTCATCGGATTCCATCGTCTCGCTGTACGAGGGCATGGGACTCCCGTTCAGGCCACCGATCAGTGTGCGCCGTACGTCTTCCGGTGTGTGGCCGTTGCGAAAGGTCCAGCGATAGGTGAGGTCGGCCGCACGGACCTCGTGACCCCACTGGTCGTGCTGCGCCTCAGCGTTGGGCGGTGCGCCGCGACCGTCGTCGCCATGGCAGGACGCGCATCCGAGGTCCTCGTAGAGGCGGGCGCCCGCGTCGGCGTAGCTGGCGAGATCCGTCGGTTCGGTTGCGGCACCAATCGGTGCTGGGACCTCCTTCTGGCGCCATGCTTCGGTGAAGCGGTCCGAGAACACCACCAGGTATCTCGAGACGTCGGCGATCTGCTCAGCCGTCAAGAACTGTCCCCACGCGGGCATCGTCGTGTCGGGTATACCTACGCGAACGCTGCGCTCGAGGTCCTCGATCGTTGGAAGCTCGCCCGTGGCGGTTGAGCGAAACTTGTACGTGCCGCTCGTGAAGTCCCGGGGCGGAACCGCAAAGCCGGCCGCGAGAAAGCCCTTGCCGTCACCCGCCACTCCATGGCAGGGCGCGCATTGCGCGCTGTACACGATCTGCCCGCGGCGCATCGCCTCGGCCTCGGGGAGATCCCGTGGTACCGGGACACCGGGAGGGTTCGGGACGTAGCGATCGCTGGCGACGGCGGGCGCATCCGCCGCGACGTAGCCCACCGCGCGGAGCGTGGTTGGAGGTGGATTCTGACGCGCCCAGTTGCCGCTGGCAGCGAACCCGTGTCCGAAGAGGTCGTACATCCGGAAGAAGTCGACGGCGCGGCAATCGGTCAGCACCTCGCGGAGTTCGTGGTAGTAGCGGGCGAAGCTGTAGCTGAACGCTACCCCTTGTCCGCCGAGAAGGTCGATACGCTCGGCGGTTGGGTCGACGACGGCCTCTTGATGGAAGAGGTAGCGGTAGTACGGGCTGCTCGAGCTCCCGGCGTACTCGAGGAACTCGACCCAGGGCGTCGCCGACTCGGCGTCGATCTCGACGAGGCGATCCTTGACATTGACCCCGTATACGCCGCCGAAGCGTTCGAAGAAGTCGGGAAACATCGTGTCGACCCACCGATGCTCACCGATGACGTGGCCGATCGTGAAGCCGAAGCTGGCGAGCGTGTCACGCTCCCAGTGTGATCCCGGTGCCCAATGGAAGATCACGCCGCCGGCAGGACCGTCCCAGTCGGTGCCACCGTATGCCTCGACTTGATGCTCCGCGATCTTGTTGTTGAAGGTCCAGTACACGAAATCGAGCCAGCGCTCGTCGCCCGGAACGAGCGTGAGCTCCTCGTCGGACAGGTCCCGCTCCTCGTTGTACGAGGTGCGGACGCCGTCGCAGGACTGCTCCCATTGCGCCGACTTCCAGGCCATCGGTCCGAGATGTTCGGCATTCGAGACTGCTTCTGCCGTCGTCGTCGAGAATTCGAAAGAAAGCACGATGGCCGACAGCGTGAAGAGAACAGTCGCGAGCGCGAAAAGCGGCGCGAGCTTTCGTGGGTGCATGGGCATTCACAGAACCTCCTGGCTCTTAATAGGCATTTGAGATACCACTATGTCAAACGGGAGGCACGGATGCATCTGACTCGACACACCGACTTCGGCTTGCGCGTGCTCATGCATCTGGCACTCGAGAGCCCGCGGAGCGTGACCGTCGCGGAGGTCGCCGATGCATTCGGACTTTCGCGCCACCATCTGACCAAGGTCGCGCAGCGTCTGCGCGTGCTGGGCGTGGTCGAGACGCAACGGGGTCGACGTGGCGGGCTCAAGCTTGCGAAGCCTCCTGGGGAGATCGCGCTCGGCATCGTCGTACGTGCGCTCGAGCGTTTCGACGTCGTCGAGTGTTTCGACAGCGCGACCAACGGCTGCATTCTCACGCCAGCGTGCGGGCTGCAGGGGGCGATGACCGAGGCCGTCGAGGCATTTCTCCACGTGCTCGATGGCTATACGTTGGCGGATCTCCTGGTGCGGCCACGCCGTATGCGGCAACTGATCCGTTCGGGGCCGTCGTGAGAATGGCGACGAAGGCGTCGAGCCATTCTCGAGGCTGTGATAGGGCCGAGGTATGGCGACTTTTCCGAGGATCGAGGTAGAGCGCGCGTTTCATGAGTTCATCGCGATGGGCGACCGATGCGTGGAGACCGGGGATTGGAATCCCTGGGCGGACATCCACAGTGAGGACGGCGTCTGGATCGAACATCACTTCGGGACGTTTCGCGGGCGCGAGGCGATTCGCGCCAAGATCTGTGAAGTGATGACGCCCGTGCCCATGATGTTCTTCCCCGTCGCGTGGTTCATGATCGACGGCAACCGGGTCGCTTCCTACATCTGGCAACAGATGCCCGATCCCACTGGTGGCGATGAGATCTATCGCTTCGGCAACATCACCGTCCTGGAGTACGCGGGCGACGGGCTCTGGTCCTTTCAGGAGGATGTCTACAATCCGCAGGAGGCCACAGAAATGGTGACGCGGTGGATGGGGGCGGGCGGGCAACTCGCGGGCGACATCCCAACGTAGGTCGCCCGCGTGTCGGGCTCCTTGGGCGAGCCGGTCATGGTGGCGAGCGCGCTCCGATTAGCCAGCAGCTGGCAAATTGGCGTCGAGCGCCGCCAAGACGCGATCGGGATGTGAGCGCCGTTGGTAGTTTTCTGCCTGGTCGATCCAGCGTACCGTTCCGCCGGCGTCGACGAGGATTGCTGTTGGAATCGGCATCGAGATGACGACGCCTGGTTTCGGCGCGAGGCCGCGCTCGTGGCGGACGTTGTAGAGATCGGTCACCTTCAGATCGGTGTCGCTCAGCATGGTGGCGCCGAGCCCGTGTACGCCTCGCCCCATGTTGATCTGGCGCGGAGTATCTCCGCTCACGGTGACGATCTCGACTCCGCGGCGATCGAACTCAGGTCTCAAATCTTCCCATCGCCGTAACTCGGCGACACAGTATGGTCACCAATGGCCACGGAAGAACTTCAGCAGGAATGGTCGGCCTTTGAGACTCGAGAGCGCGAAGGGGTTGCCCTCGTGATCGATGGCCGTGAAATCAAGCGCGGGGCCGCCGACAGCGACGGCGGGGGGCTTGTCGTCTTGCTTGCTGAATGCCACCAGGAAAACGAACAGCGCGCCCGTGATTGCTCCGGTCCATGCGCCGACGCGCGCAACGCCCTCTGCGCCCGCAACCAGGGCCGCGCCCCCGAGAGCCAACGCCATGCTCATCGCGACGACGAACCCGGTACGATCTTCGGGGACGCGCGTGGCGATGATGCGGCGCGACCACTCGATGATGCCCCCAAGTGTCAGGATGCCCGCGACGATTCCTAGAACATTTGCCATC
>JAJCZP010000117.1 GCA_029262315.1 Deltaproteobacteria bacterium
CGCAAGCAGACCCGCAAGATCCGCACGGTCGCCCGCGAGGGATCGCTCACGCCGGGCGATCTGATCGTCTTTCTCGCCTACCTCAAGAACGCCTTCAAGCCCGTGCGCGATCTGGCCAAGTACACAGGACGCCTGGCCAAAGCGGCCGCCTCGGGCGAGCGCGTGCTCGAGATCCTCGACGAGCCCCACACCCTCCACGACGCCTCGAGCGACTCGCCGATCCCCGCGACCATCGACACACTCGCGCTGGACCATGTCTCGTTCGAGTACGATCCGGGCGTGCTGGCCCTGCGGGATGTCTCGCTGAGCGTCGAGCGAGGCCAGACCCTGGCGCTCGTCGGGCCCTCGGGCAGCGGCAAGTCCACGATCATGGCGCTCGTGCTGCGGCTGTGCGACCCGACGCTGGGCGCCGTCCGCATCAACGGCTGCGACATCCGCCAGTTCGAGCTCGACGAGCTGCGCCGGACCATCGCCCCGGTCATCCAGGACGGCCACCTGTTCGCCATGAGCATCCGCGACAATGTGCGGCTGGGTGTCCCCGACGCGACCGACGAGCAGGTCATCGAGGCCTGCCGACTCACAGGGGCCCACGAGTTCATCGAGCGGATGCCCCATGGCTACGACACCGTCGTCAGCGAGCGGGGCGAGACGATCTCCGGAGGCCAGCGCCAGCGGATCGCCCTGGCACGGGCTGCCATCCGCGACACGCCGATCCTCGTGCTCGACGAGCCGACGACGGGGCTGGACTCGACCAACCGCAAGGGCGTGCTCGAAGCGATCGACCGGCTCGGACGCGACCGCATCACGATCATCATCGCCCACGACCTCCAAGCCGTCCGTGATGTCCACGAGATGCTCTACCTCGAGCACGGCTCGATCGTCGAGCGTGGCACCCACGACCAGCTGATGGCCCTGGACGGCCGGTGCGCCGCCATGGCCCGCAGGCAACACCGCCAACGACACGGAGGAGCCCAAGGCCATGCCCAGCGCTGATGACCGAGCTCTGATCCAGCGCGATCGGGCCCTGCCCGGGCTGGACCTGATCCTCGACGCGCCATGGCTCGCCCGCGAGCTCGACGCTGTCCTGCCAGCCACGCTGACCCAGCTTGCCATCACAAGCGTGCGCTACAAGCCGGGCATGTCGTGTCTCATCGGGCTGGACCTGACACTCGATGGGGTCCCCACGCCCGCCTCGGCCCACCTGTTCGGCCCCGAGCAGCACGCCAAGCTCCACAAGTATCAGGACCACGCCCAGCAACCAGCGACACACCCGCCCTCGGTCTGCGTGCTCGACAGCGCCCCGGTCGCAGCGTGGATCTGGCCCCACGACCCCAGGTTGCACGCGCTGGACGCGCTGGACGACCCACAGGACACCGCTCGGCTCATCGAGTCGTGCCTGGGCGAGACCCACGACATCGACGCGTGCTCGATCCAGACCCTGCGCTACAAGCCCCACCGCAGATGGACCGCCTGCGTCATCCAGGACGATCAGCCGACCGCGCTGCTCAAGATCACATCGCACGATCGCGCCCCAGACGCACTCAACGCAGCCACGCGCGCCCACCAGATCGCAGGGCTCGGCGCCCCGCGCGTGATCGGCTCGTCCCAGCGGCGCAGCGCCATGGGCCTGGCATGGATCCCAGGCTGCCAGCTCGCCGGACTCATCATCGCCAGCTGCGCCACCCAGGCCCGGCTCTGCGAGGCCGGCCTGGCCCTGGCCCGGCTGCACACGACCAAGATCCGTGCCGCGGGGAACCTCCCCGACTGGTCGATCCGCCATCGGCTCGACGCCGCCCGCCGGGCGATCCATGTTCTGGCCCCCGCGCTCGACCCGCTCGTTGAGCAGTCTGCACGCGCGATCCACGACGAGCTGGCCGACCTGCCCGCCACCCTGATCCATGGCGACTGCTCAGCAGACCAGGTGCTCATCACCGACCACGGCGCCGTGCTGATCGACTTCGACCGCATGGCAGTCGGCCCCGCAGCGATCGACCTCGGGCGCTTCGCCGCGACGCTGATCGCCCACGAACCCGCCGACGCCGCAGCTGCCCAGCCGATCATGACGCCCCTGCTCGACGCGTATCGAACCCAGGCACCCGCGGGCACGCTCGAGCACCTGCCCGCAGCGACCGCCATGGGCCTGCTCGAGCTGGCAACAGCACCCTTCCGCACACGCTCGCCGGGCTGGAGCGAGCAGATCCGCCGAATCGTGCACGCCGCGTCGAACCTGTGCGGGACGCCGACCCATGGTCCTTGATCAGCTCGCACACCTCGACCTGGACGACGACGCCCGCGACCGACTCGCGCTGGGCGCACGCCGATGGTCACTCCGCAGGGCGTGGCCGCGATCGCCGCAGCTCGTCCTGCTCGAGTACGCCGACGACGCGGGCCGAACGCTCGCCGGCCAGTGGCGCGCCGACAACGCCCAGCTCGAACGGGTCTGCGCCCAGACCGCCCGATCGGGTGCCGTGTGTCTGGCCTCCGCAGGGACGACGCGGGTCGTGCTCCAGGCCCATGGCTCGGATCGTCGGCTGATCGGCATGACCCCGGTGCGCGATCGGCTCGGCCCGTGCGAGCTGCTCGTGCACCGCCCCGAACGCAGAGCGGTCCTGCGCACAGCAACAGACCAGCCAACCGTGTATGCCAAGGTCACACGCCCGGGCCCCAAGACCAACGCAGCCATCGACGCGGGGCAGCGTGCCGCGAGGATCAAGGCTGACAACCCAGCCGCCCCAGCCTGCCCGCGCCTGGTCGACGCGAGCCCCGACCTGGGCATCGCGATCTGGTCCGCTGTGCCGGGTGTGGCCCTGCACGACCTGTTCGCCGGGCCGGCCCCCCTGCCCGACAGCCGGATCGTGCACATGGCCCAGTCGATCAGCTCGATGCTCACACACCTGCACGCCTCGCCCCCCGCCCCGGGCGCCCCCGAGCACACCCCCGCCGACGAGGCCGCGATGCTCGTGCAATGGCTCAGCCACCTGCAATGGGCAGAGCCCGCCTTGGCGCGCACCATCGAGCCCCAGATCCAGTCGATCTGCCTCCGTCTGGCCCAGCTGCCCCGCTGCGGGTCGACGATCCACCGCGACCTGCACGACAAGCAGATCCTGATCGACGCGACAGACAGCATCGGCGTGATCGACTTCGACACGCTGGCAACGGGCGACCCGGCACTGGACCTGGGCAACCTGATCGCCCACGCCCAGCTGCGCGTCGCCCAGGGATACTGGCAGCCGCCCACCGCAAGCCGATTCATCGAGACGCTGATCGAATCAGCCGATCCCGCAACACAGCCCAGGCTCAGCGTGTGGATCGAGGCAGCACAGCTCCGCCTGGTCTGCCTCTACGCCTTTCGCCCCCAACACGCAGCCCGCGTCGATGAAGCGTTCGTGCCCCGCGCCCACAAGGACACCCCCCACACTTCAAGCCGCAGCATGGCAACTCCCGAGGATCTGTCGCTGCACGAAGCCCTGGAACCCTGACCGGACCCACACGCTCGCAGGCCAGCGCGTCTGGCACGCAACAACTTTCACGCAGCCACGGGCGACAGCCCCGCCGCAGTAAGAGAGAAACGCCGCAGACCCAGGGCCTGCGGCGTTCGCGTTCAGTGGAGGCGACAGGGATCGAACCTGCGACCTCTTCCATGCCATGGAAGCGCTCTACCGGACTGAGCTACGCCCCCGAACCAGAAAGCAACCCAGCCCATCAAACAGACCAGCTGGGTTCGATCGATCGTAGTGCCCGCACCCCAAGGGTCAAGAGCCCACAACCATCACGCGGGCCGTGCCGGGTGGGCCCGCTGTGCGGGTTGTGCGGCCTGGCCAAACTCTGCCCCCTGTGCCGGGCCGTCCACACCCGTCGGGCCCAGACCCACCACTGGGCCTTGCCCCGGGGGATCGCCCGTCCGATCCATCCCGCACACACCGGGCCAAGCCCAGGGAGCACGCTGTGGGTTTTCTTCGTTATCTGGACATCGGATCATCGGACCGCCAGGCCCTGGACTGGGCCATGGACAGCGACGGCTCGATCGCCGAGCACCCCGTCGCCACCAGCGAGCCCGCCGACGAGCCGACCTTCGATGCAGACACCATCGCCGCGGGCCGCATCGAGCCGGGCACACGCCGAGGCTCCGTCAAGCTCGCCCCACACCTGCTCGACCCGGACGACACGCGCCTCCTGGCGGTCCTCGACCAGCTCCACGAGCGCCACCCCAGCGTGCTGTGGTATGTCTTCGACAACCAGCCCCCCGCCCGCATGGCTGCCTGAGCCGACGATCACCCCGGCTCGTCCGTCTCAGACCCACCCAGATCGAAATACTCCAGCACAAACGCGCGGATGTCCTCGCTCTGCGTCAGCCGCACGATGTCGTACAGCCTTTCAAGATCGCCCCGCAGCTTGGCCTGGATCGCTGCCTCGTCCAGCTCATCATCACACAACGCACGCACCAGCCGGTACCGCTCGGGGGCGAACGCCGCCTCGACCACACCCATCTTCTCAAGGGTGATTCGCGCGTGCTCGACACGCCGATCCCCCCCGACCTTGCCCAGCACCGCCAGCCTCAGCTCGTCAGCGTCAAAGTCGCTGTGCCCCGACCGCTCCATCGCCACGACCAGCTCAGCGAGCAGGTGCGCCGGCGGGTTCTTCCACCGCACGAACTCCTGCTGGATCGCAAGATCGTCCTGCGCATACAGCAGCACGCACCGGGCCGCCTCCCCGTCACGCCCAGCACGCCCCACCTCCTGGTAGTACGCCTCGACACTCCCGGGCACTTGCGCGTGCACAATGAACCGGATATCGGGCTTGTCCACGCCCATCCCAAACGCGTTGGTCGCAACCAGCACCAGCCCCTCGCCCGGCGGCGACGCGATGAACCGGTCGTACACCCGCTTCTTCTGCCGAGGATCGAGCCGCCCGTGGTAGAGCATCACAGGCCGACCGGCCAGCACCTTCCTGAGCCGATCCACCAGCCGCTCGAGATCACGGATCAGCGCCCCGTACACGATCCCCGTGCCCGGCATCGCACCCGCGATCGCTGCGATCCGCGCCACCGTGTCGTCCTCGTCGTACACAGACTCGACCTCAAGACTCAGGTTCGGCCGATCGAGCCCCGACGCGAACAACGGCATCGACCCAGCATCTCGCCCCAGCGCCGCCCGGATGTCGTCGCGGACCCGCCGCGTCGCCGTCGCTGTCAGCGCGATCGTCGTCGGACACCCAAGCTGCTCGCGAAACCGACCGACCTCCTGGTACGCGGGCCGCAGATCGTGCCCCCACTTGCTCACACAGTGCGCCTCGTCGATCGCCAGCAGGTGCACCCCGCCCGGCACGCGCCCCAACGCCTCGACAAACGCCTCCTTGCCCATCCGCTCGGGTGTCGCGTAGATCAGCTCGTAGTCACCGCGCCCAAGCGCCCGATACCGCGCCTCACGCTGCGCCCGATCAAGCGTGCTGTTGACATACGCAGCCCGGATCCCCCGCTGCCGCAGCGCCGAGACCTGGTCCTCCATCAGCGCGATCAGCGGGCTGAACACCAGTGCCACCCCGGGCGCGCGATCGTCCCGCCCGCCCAGCACCAGCGCCGGCAGCTGGTACATCAGGCTCTTGCCCCCGCCCGTGGGCACCACCACCAGCGCATCACCACCGCCCAGCACGCGCGCCAC
>JAJCZP010000118.1 GCA_029262315.1 Deltaproteobacteria bacterium
GATTTCCCTTTGGGGCTTGGGCTTCAAGGGGAAACGGCGGACGCCGTGCCGGCCAGACAATCCGGCTCGTTGCCGGCTGGTTACCGGACCACGCCTGGCAATTTAATCGAAGGATTGTCTCCGGCGCGACGCCCGAGCCGATACTCAATGCAAAAATCCCCGACCCTCAGGGCGCCGGGGATTTTTTTTGACCTCTTATTCTATCCCGGTTGGGCGACTACCGAATATCAACCAAAGACAGCGCTTGGATTCGTGGGTTTTTTCTATTTATACTGACTTGCGCCAGAACTCTTATCATTGGGGTGGTAGGGAAGAGTTATATGTTTGCTATAAAACAAAAGCTCTGAACCCCCGGCGCTTTGGTGAGATAGGCTGTACCGCAAATTATAAGTTGTTTTATTTGTTAAATCATATATCTCGTCAATCTGGTCTGCATTGTCGTAGGTGACTATCCAATGTTTAAGAGAACTTTTCTTAATGGCCTTCGCTACTTTTTCATGGTCCTCATGTTCATAGAAGCTTGTGTAAAGTCTTTTTCCATTAACGTAATAAGGTGGGTCGAGAAAAACTAGGCCTTTCATCTTATTTTTTGGAAGGGTTTTCGAAATAAACTTAATAGCATCCTGTCTGTAAACTTTAATTTGTTTTTTATGACAGGCAATGGTGTTGATTCGACTCGCCAAACCATCCCTGTTAAATCGAGCGTCTATTTTATATGGGCCGCTTTGGTCTAACCCTCCTATAACCCCTGCGCCAATAACTCCCGACCTGTTTGTACGGTTAAGGTAAAAAGTCGAAAACCCTATTTCCAATTTATTAAAATCGGTTTTATTTTTTTGTATATGGACTTGTTTTTGCCACTCCTTAATGGTGAGAGGCGTATCCCATATCTTTCTTAAAAACGCGTCTGTATTTTTTAGTATAGAGTACCAAAAGCAATAGATACCCTCGTCAACATCGTTAATGTGAATTTCAGAAACGTAATCCTCGATCAACAGCCCTAAAGCAATGCTGGCTCCTCCAGCATACGGTTCACTGTAGCTACCGCCTTCCAGTTTGTTATGAAGAATTAGGTCTTTTACAAACCGAAAGAGCTTTCCCTTGCCGCCAGGGTACCGAAGAGGCGAATAATATTTTTGTGTCACTTTTAATTCCCTGCAATTTCTTGGCAACTAAGTACTTTTCTTTGGTTGAGCTATTGACTTATCCAAGGCCGCTACAATTAAAGGTTCCAATACCTCAAAGTCATTTTTAAGTTGAATCGCCGTCATTGGGGTTGCTTTTTGAGAATGCTTGGTAGCATTACCATATTTTTGGATATCTTTTAAGGCGTTACCGCAGTCTTTTCCAGTCGCTTTATCAAGGCCTAATTGTATTGTTTGACTTCCAAAATAACCTGTAAATTCCTTTCCGGCATTACCCATGCATTTTGAAAGAACTTCGAAAAAGCACCAAGCGCCCACATACATCAAAGCCGGGTGTTGTATCAAAGAAATGGTACATAATGAGTTATACAACCCCGAGAGTTTTTTTGATTTTAGTTTATTTAATTTTTGTAGAATGGCGCTGGATTCATCAATTACATTTCCACCTTTTCCCGATGTAGTTTGTGTCTTGCCTTCCGAAACCCCATGGCCAGAGCTTGATTTTGCATCATCCAATCGCTGATTGTCAGGCGAAAGTTTATAGTCACTTAAGAATTCGGTTACCCTATTTTTGTCAGCATAGTTTTTTTTGTCTTTCCTAGATAAGGATAATTTTTTATCCTTCATTGCTAGGAGGAACTTGTAAGCTTTAGAAACAGCATCATCCAAAAGTTTTTTTTGAGCCGTATTTTTAATCCTCTGGTCCTTTTCAGAGAAAATATTTGTAGAAATTATTTTTTTGTTAAATGCCGCTTTCATAAGGCGACGAAAAACTTCATGGGAGTAATCGCCGCTGTCCAAAAAGTCCGTAATGCTTGGGCGTTTTTCTTCGGCTTTGAGCAGTAAGGCTGTTATATGCCATTCATCGGTGTCGTCCGATTTCTGATCATACCGAAAACGGGCAGCAGCATATGCGCTCCAGTTGATTCTCGCTTTACCACTTTTTGCTGCGGCATGACGTTCATAGACCGTATTTAGAACAAGTTTTTTATCATCAGAAACCTGCGCTTGGATATTCGAAAAATCCATTTTGGTTTTGTTTGCTGTGCGTAGCGCTTGTGCAAACGTTTTCAAATTTTCTACGGGCGCACATTTGTCACTATCTAATACTTTTATTGCAGCCAATCGGCGATTGCCGTCCAAAACAATATTTTCTTTCTTATTGCGATAAACAAGTAATAGCTCCCCCAAGTCATCTTCCGCAATACTCTTCATAAGCCCCTTAAAATATTGTGGATTTGCAGAGTAAATTTTCTCAATGCAATCCTTTTGATCAGAGGCTTTTTTAAAACGATAGTTGCCCTCATCAAGATGTAGGTCATCTACGTTAAAATTTTCTATTTTGTCAAATCGCATGGTTCATTTACCAAATAAATCTCAAAATTTTGATCACCACAAAATGACACAACGTACACGTTAAGCGATGACCGTTTGTTCGTCAGCAATATGTGGGTTTAGTATAAAAGGGGATATATTAACATATTTCGGCAACCGGAACATTGCCAGTAATTTACCGTTGCTTGGGTAAAGAAACAAAGAAAGACAATGGCAAACCACAATGTAGCCGTAAATTGGCCGTTTTTTCTTTGGAGCTTAAAAAAGGGAGGGGGTCTTAAAACTAGGGAGTTGCGGTTATTTGGCCTGGGCGACTTTCATGAACCGGTCGCGAATTTCTTCCGGGGTGTGATGCACCCGTCCCATGGACGAGTCGAACGACGGCTCGGCCTTGATCAATAAAAATCCGGGTCCCGGCGAGTCCATCAGCTTCTTGAACGCCGGACCGATCTCTTCCTTCTTTTCCGCCCGCATCACCAGGGGATATCCCGTCCCGCGCGCCACTTCGTCCAGATGAATTTTCTTTGAAAGCGTGGCCTGCTTGCCGGTGGATTCGTACGCTTCGTTGTCGATCACCACGTGAACCAGGTTTTTGGGAGCGGCGGCGGAGATCATCGCCAACGTTCCCATGGCCATCAGCACGTTGCCGTCGCCGTCCAGGATCACGGATTTTTTATCCGGTTGCGCCAGGGCCACGCCAAGGCCGATGGACGAGGCCAGCCCC
>JAJCZP010000119.1 GCA_029262315.1 Deltaproteobacteria bacterium
GAGCGTGAAGATGGTGGCGATGACGCTGCTAAAGAATCGAAGCCCAAGTCAGATGATTCCAAAGAAGAGGTTTAATTTTATGAGCGAGACAAATGAAAATCTCGGATCGATGGAAGATGTAATTTCCAGTGTATCGGTAGGAAATCTGGTTGGTGATGTCGCTCAGGCCATGTCTGATTTGGGTGTTCATGTCCAATCAGAATCTGCCTCTCACAGGATTAGGATTGGCAAGAATCTTTTGAACGCTTGGCGCCATTCAGAACATGGGGCTCCGGGGTGGAAGTTACTTGGCCTTGATATTTGTGCCGATAGCCATCTTGGATTTGCTTGGGTGATCGAGCGCAATCCACATCAGTTGAAGACGGTGTTCGTCGTCAAGGAATGAACCAGATGCACGAATCAAATGCGATTAGACGCTACGAAGCACCGCGATGCGAATGTGAGCGACCGTGCCCGCAGGCGTTTCGTTGCGATGAGTGTGCGGCGTACTGGGATCGGATGATTCAAGATGGTTTTTGGGATGCCGATCTTGATCAGTTGACAGATGCCGGGTTGCGTGAGGCAATTAAAGTTTGAGCAAGGAAACGAAAATCCAGTGGTGTGACTCCACCGTCAATCCAGTGATGGGATGCGATGGGTGCGAGATATGGAATTCCAAGCGCCGCACCTGCTACGCGGGCGTGCTTCATGGCCGCTATCACGCCAACCCGGGCTATGCCGATAGCTTTGATGTTCCGGTGGAGTTCCCTGGCCGGATGGCTGCAGCGGCGAAGTGGAAGCCGCTGGGTCGGTGGGATGATCGACCTGGAAAGCCGTGGCTCAATGGTCAGCGTCGTTTGATTTTCGTCTCAGATATGGGAGACGCGCTCTCTGGGTCTATCAGCTTTGATTATCTCTACGAAGAGATCATTCGCGTTGCGATGTCAGATCGGGGCAGGGCGCATCGTTGGCTCTGGTTGACGAAGAGGCCGCGTCGGATGCGTGAGTTTTACCGTTGGCTCATGGACAACTCATACACCTGGCCCATGAATCTGTGGCCTATGACCAGCATCAGTGGGCACGGAACCGTTACCCGGGCATCATTTCTGAGAGAGGTTGGTCCGCCCGGAATCATCCGCGGCATCAGCTTCGAGCCGTTGATCAGCGAGCCAGACTGGGATTTTTGCCTGTCTCCGTCGATGCAAAACAATGAGAATGGTTTGATTTGTCCAATATCATGGGCCATCTTTGGTGGGGAGTCTGGAAGTAATCCGCGAGCATTCAATGCGAACATCCTCCGCCGAGGAATCCGAGCCTGTCGGGAACGAGGGATTCCTGTGTTTGTCAAGCAGATGGGCGTGAGTCCTGTGGGGCTAAGGATCAAAGGCCGGCTTAAGGATGGTCATGGTGGTGACTGGTCTGAGTGGCCGGATGAGTTCAAGGTGCGCGAGATTCCATCCGAGCATGCTTGATTCATGTTGACGACATTGAGCTATCGGATACGATAGTGCGCTGTTATGAACGTCCTGGCCTTCGATCCGAGTTCGACTTCCACCGGATACGCGATCATGCGTATTTCGGGAGAGATCGAACCGCTTGAGGTTGGTGTTCTCCGGCGTCCCGAGGGTTGGCCGGCGTGGCTTCGGGTGAGATGTATTCACCATGACGTTCGAGGCTTGCTCTCGCGGCTCCAGGGCCAGTTCGATCGGATCGTGGTCGAGGTTCCTGGCGTTGCCCAGGCTGGCCGGCGTCGGAGTCAGTACGGCATCAGCGGACCGTATGCCGCTGCGGTCGGGGCGGTCCTGGCCGAGGCGTGGCGCGTTGGATGTCCCGTCATCACCGTGGCCTCTGATCACTGGACTCGCCAGGGCGGCGGGAAGGGGCAGAAGAAGGGAGATCGTCTCAAGTTGCTCGAGCTTTCGAGCAGCTATTCCCAGGACGGCGACAAGGGGGGCGACGCGGGCGACGCGATTTCACTGGGCGCGTGGTATGCGTGGCATCACGGATCGGAAGGAGTAAATTCATGCCTGCTGCACATCCCAACTGCAAAGCTTTCAGCGGGGCGTCCCTACGGCGTGGACACGACGGGCGTCGACCCCAATGGGGCTCCGATGCCGGTTGGAAGTCGATGGGGCTCCCCTTAGCCGAACAGCGGCGCCTGGAGGCCATTGACCGGTTCCTCCGCGACCATGAGGATTGCCGCTATCCCCCGCCTGATCGAATCCCTGGGGTCTGACCATTTTGTTGATTACCAGTGGATTTCGCTGGTTTCTGGATTACTCTCGGATGCGGGTGTACAAGCTGTCGTCTGCGCCGTGGTCGATGATTGAAAAAGGAGCCGCTGGAATGAAGAACCGTTCGATTTTGGAATGGATGATTTTGGTATGGACTCCGTTCATGGCATTGTTTCGCTTGGTGTTCGCGGCCCTGGTGGCAGCGGCATCGTGGAAGATATTGTTCGGAGGCCCGTGATGGATTACTGCTCTTTTGTGATGGGCGGATTGAGTGTTGGGTTTGGCTTGGGTTTGGGTTTATTTGTTGAGACCTTGCTTGGGCCGAGGCGCGAGTCATGGTATTGGAATCCTCGTTTCATTTACGGCGCGTGTGGACTCTCGGGTGCGGCGAGTGGGGTGGCGCTAGCATGGTTGGTATGTGGTGGATAACCAGTCGTCTCTTGTCTGCGCCCGACGCCCGGCGCGGCTCGCTATTGTCGGATGGCCTTGCGCCGCAGACAGCTGGCGACAGTTTGGAGGCTCCGTGGTGATAACTTTTTCGCTGTTCAACTCGTTGGAGGATCGTTGGTTATGAGCGATGACGATAAAAACATCCACCATCCGACAGGGCTTACTACTACTAATCAAGATTTATCTAATTTAGGAAGTATGTATGTCCTGCCCGCTGACCTGACCCTGCTCTACTCTCGCATCCACGTCGATTGCCAGATGGCTGTAATCCAGTGGGCGTGCTTTGGTGAGATGCCTGGCAACTTCATCCAGGCGCTGCTGAGGAATGATTTGGCGGGTGCGTGCGCACGGGCCGATGGAACCAACATTTCGCTCATTCCGGTCTGGGCGCTGTTGATGGTCAATATTTTGCCGGGAACGTGTTGGGGGTCGAAGGAGAAGATGGATATCCACGCCAAGCGGCGGGCGTTGTTGGAGATGCCGCTCGACGATGTCGACTGGCCTGATTGCTGGGCTCCCCAGGTTGAGCGTGTTCGGGTTATGGAGAAGCGTGGAGATTTTGACCGCCGTGCCAAGTCGGGCTGAACGATTTGCGATGTCCTGCCTTCAGGCTCTGCATGAGCTTTCGGCCTACGAGGGCGACAGGAGCCCCGAGGCGCTCTCCAAGCATTTTGGCCCTGGCATCGCCAAGCTCTTTGCTCATTTGCGTCAGCGGGGCTACATCGAGCTTGTGCTGGGAGACCTGAGAGTTTCCGCGGCGGGTCGCCTGATTGTCGATGGCACCCATACGTTTGACGATGTCGCAGGCTCCGTTCCGACGACGATGGGTTTTTGAAGGAGGATTGTGAATCATGGCTATCGAACAATGGCTCGGTGTGCCGTTCGGGATGACCGGCCTCAGCCCGAAGCTGTGGTGGTGGATGAGCGCGTCGGGGATTTTCGGTCACTTGATGGAGTACGTCATCAACTGGCGTAAGCACAACGATGGCCGCAACCCGCAATCGATCCTGATCGTCACGCCTGGCCGATGGTTCGGCGGTCGGCCCTGGTGGGGGAAGGTGCGCATCGATCAGTGGGCGCGTACCAGCAGGAGGCAGCGGCAGGGGCTCGAGCTATTTCGTGCATGGTGCGAGAGTGAGGGCATACCATTGGCCGTATACGTCGGGAGTGTGACGCGAAAGGGCGTGTATCAGAGGCAGGCGATGATTACAGAACTGCTCGCTTGGCTTGCACTCGCCAAGTTCTCCCGTGTATTTATCGACGGCGCCTCAAATGACGATCGTCAACGGGACATCGCAACGCTTCCGATCATTGAAGGCGAGATTGTCGGTGAAGCGTTACCTGGCGTTGATGAAATGGCGACGGATAAGATGCGGGAGATGGGCTGGTGCGCAGATCACAGCTTCATCAAGAGGTATGGGCTATTTGATTGGCCGATCCAAGTTCAGAAGGCTCATGGAACTAGGCCCGCGACGTATGCGTTCATTCGGGCCCGCGCTGACAAGACGATGCACAATCTGAATATTTATGAGGCGAACAAGTTTCGCGCCGTTGTTGTCTGGGCTTTGCGTGGTGCGCGGAGTGCGAGGCCGATCGCATGATGTTTTTGGTCCTGGCAGTCATCCTGATCGTGTCGGTCTTTTTCCTGCTTGTTGTGATCTCAGCGAGGGAGGATGGTTGGTGATGCCTGGTGATTGGTTATGGGTTGAGATTTTGTGCCTAATGCTTTGTGCTGGGTTTTTTATTGTTGGGGTTCAAGCATCGATTCCACTGTTTTGGTGGCTCGCCGGCCTCTTTGCGTGGGGGGCTGTTTCGATCAAGTATTTCCGAACAAAGGGCCAGCGAGATTCCAGGTGGTGATTGATGTTCTCTATCTCCACAAACGCTGAAATGTCGACGCTTTATGTTTGATGTCATCGCTTCAGTGTGTACCTTTTGGGCTCGCTGGACCTCGGCGTGAGCCTTTTCGCGGTGCCCCACATCGCGGCTGGGCTCTTTGCCAGGATCAAGATGATCCGTCGTTCAGTCATGGAGGACTTTTTAAATCGTGGTTTCCCTCTTGCCGTCTTCCGGCGTTGTCTATCGGCGCCGTGGACTCCTCCGTTGCGCCGGTTACTGGTGTAGCCGGCGCAACATTCACTTCTCCCTTCGGAGAGTGTGTTCCTTCTATCCTAGACCGTCCCTCGGTACGTTGCCGGGGGCCGGTTTTTTGCGACTGGTGAAGCCCTCGCGTATACGCTAGTATCGCGGCATGGAATATTCGATAACGGTTGCAGAACTAAATGCGCTTATCACAGAGCGGAACAATTTGATTTCTTGGGTAAAGGTATTTGACCCGTCATCGCCACTTCCGTCTTTGGACTCTACCGGCGCTGTCGATCCCCATGTTGGCGAGATCGTTCTCCCTCCGCACTGCTGGATTACCGCCGGGCCGGATGGATCGAGTTATGGCGATCGACGTGCGCAAATCTCTTACCCAATATCAGAGAAAATCTCTGAGGCATTTCGACTCGACGTGCTTGATGAGTGGCGGGCGCGTGTCCAAGAGATCGATACTCGCCTGGCCGCTGTGCGCGGCGTCTTCCCCTGATCATCAACGAGAGGAACGCTATGGAAACCATCGTCGGATTGATTCGCTCAATTATCGATTGGCTCCGTCACACCGACCAACGCAATGAGGAAGAGAAGCTATGACGTGGATGCAAACTCGCTCTGGTCGCCGTTTCAGGTTTGACGACATAGAGAGCAACCATATTGAGCCATCGGATGTTGCCTGGTCGCTCGGACACACATGCCGTTTCGCGGGCCACTGTAGAAGGTTTTATTCTGTGGCCGAGCACACGCTTTTGATGGTTCACTTACTGAATTCTGACGTGGGTATGTTTGATGTAGAATCGAAGTTCGTTGTTACTGGACAGATTCTTGTTCATGACGCGCACGAAGCATATGTCGGCGACATGACACGTCCTCTCAAGGCACATATTGGTGATGCATGGCGTTTGATTGAAGAACAGGTTGAGAATCACGTTCGCGCGTCCCTGGGAGTCTCTGGCCCGAGATTTGATGATTGGTCAACTGTCTCCCGATTGGATGCAATGCTTTTGGCGGCGGAAGCTCGAGAGCTTATGACTTGGCCGCCAGAACGCTGGGATATTCCAGATTTTGCCGCCGATACCAGGCTCACCATTGGTGAACCGATTGGCAGTCCTGAACGCATGGGAATGCTCTGGATCGATGCATACAACGAGTGGAGGAAGGGCCTTGCCAACTTCGGTTCGTCTGGATGATGGCACTGTCGATTTCTCGGTGCGCCTCAACCCAGAGACGCTTGCGTCATCGCGTGCGCTGATCCAGGCGAGTTCAGGTGGCGGCAAGAGCTATCTGCTCCGCCTGATCGTCGAGAAGGTTGGCGCACGGCTTCCCGTCATCGTCATCGACCCCGAGGGGGAGTTCCACACTGTCCGCGAGGTGTGTTCCATGATCCTGGTGGGCCCTGGTGGCGAGCTTCCGGCCCAGGCTGGCACGGCAGGCAAGGTGGCGCGTGGCTTGCTCGAGCATTCCTGCTCCGCTGTGATCGACCTGTCAGAGCTTCACACGAAAGAGCATTCTCGCTATGTCGCCGATTTCTTGACAGCGATGATGCATGCCCCGCGCCGCCTCTGGCGTCCGACGCTTGTGGCGATTGATGAGGCGCACCGATTCTGCCCCGAGGGCGGGCGCGACAATATTGCGTCCGATCCGGTTATCGACCTCATGAGCCGTGGCCGGAAGCGAGGGTATGGCGGCCTGCTGCTCACCCAGCGGATCAGCAAGATCAGGAAGGACGCGATCGCAGAGGCGTCCAATGGGTTTCTCGGACGAACAACCCTGGACATCGACGTCAAGAGATCCGCCGATATGCTCGGGATGCCCGTCAAGGAGGCCCAGAGGCTTCGGTCCCTCCGTGCTGGCGATTGGTTCGCGTATGGGCCTGCTATCGACGCTGACGGCGTTGTACAGTTTCCAGCAGCCTTACCTCGCACGGCTCCCCCAAAGCCAGGGCAGGCTTCGGCGCCGGTGAAGGGTGCCCGGTCGCTGGAGGCGATCGCCGGCATGGTTGAGGAGGTGCTGGCCCAGGACGACACGCCGATAACGCTCGAGGAGGCCGAATCTACGATCCGTGCTCTCCGGCAGGATTTGGTGGTGGCCAAGCGGTCGTCGGGCCCATCAGAGGCTGACCTAAAGCGATCCTACGACGATGGCTGGGCCGAGGGCCATACCAACTGCCGCGAACAATGGAACGCGCATAGCCTGAGAATCGGCGATAGCGTGGATGCAGCTGAGGAGTTTGCCGCCGCGTCACATATTTTGTCTTCAGATGTTGTTTCGAGCATTGAGAAGCTTAAGGAGATTTTGGATCAACCCTTAACTCGAGATTCGCCGAATTCACATCCGACCATCAAGAGCTCGGCTCCAACCGTAAGGTCGTTCGCTTCATCGAGAGTGTCTGGTTCGTCTCAAGCGAGGATGCTCCACGCCCTTGCGTGGTGGGCCCAGGTAGGCGAGGACGATCCCACCATCGAGCAGATCGCTTTCGTCGCCGGCATCAGCCCCAGGAGTTCGACGATCCGCGGCGCCCGTGCGGCGCTTAAGTCCGAGGGCATGATTGAATACACGAGTGGTGGAACAAAGCTCACCGAAGCCGGGCGGGCTGCCGCTCCAGATATCAAGCGTCCGCCCGACCTGGCGGCATGGCACGCCTCGATTCGTGAACAACTTGGCGGTGGGGTTCCTCGGAAGGTGTTCGACGAGCTTTTGTCCTCCCGTGATCCTCTTTATCAGGGTGATGTGGCATCCAGAATCATGGTTTCTCCGAAGAGCAGCACCATTCGCGGCGCTGTTGCTGCCTTGCGTAAGCTTCGCCTGGTTCAGTCTGGAAACCCACTCAGGCTCTCTGACATCGCATTTCCGCCTGGCCTGAATTGACGTTATACTCTCGCATCCGCAAGGTGCGGAATAGAGTCATAGGAGGACTTGGCGATGCTTAAGCAGTTCAAGGTTCGGGATATTGGCGAGCTTGACGACGGTCGGCCCGCCGCGATGGTGGACAAGGCTTTGCGCTCGGCGATAGAGGATTGTTCGAATCGCCCTGGGGTGGGCAAGGCACGCAAGGTGGCAGTGATCTTCGAGATCATTCCGCAGTGTGGCGAGAATGGTGTCTGCAGCGACGTCGATATTGAAATCGTGAGTAGCGCCGTCTTACCCAAGTCGCGTTCGAAGACGCTCAATATGGGTGTGCGCCCGAATGGTCAGATGGTGTTCAATCCAGGTTCCGACGACAACCACAAACAGGGCACGCTGGACCAGAGCGATGGGATGGCCGAGCCGAAACTGGAGGAGTGATTCATGATGACAGACATTACGAATAATCTTGAGTTGGTGGATGCTTCGACTGCAGTCGAGCAGATTGCAGCGCTTGCTGTTGCTGCAAAGAAGCCTGGCATATTTGATTTTCCAGGCGCCGATGATCATCGATGTTTTGTCATAGAGGCAAACGGAAGTCTCGGTGAAATGTATTCCCCACCGAGGAGCTATCAGGCTCTCAGCCTTCAGGGTTTAATTGATCAGATCAATGATCTTTCGGTTGTTGGGTTTCCAAATAGCGATGGAACGTTTGAGACATTGGAATGCCGAGTATTTGTTGGCAATACCGTCGTTCAAGCTATTCTGGACGAGCGTGTTACCCGTGTCGAAAGGATGTCGCTTCGGCTCAGAGCCGTCGAATCTGTCCAGGCTTTGCAGAATGGATTCAATGGACTCAAGCAAGCTGAGTTGGAGTGGAAACTTCGCTCTCTATTCCCTGGGCGTATTTCACCCGAGACGATGTTGCCGACGATCCGCAAGCTCAAGTTTCGCCAGGGTCAGTCTGGTGGCTCTGCTGTCGAGCATGGGAACGAGACCGTTGACATGGAGGTCGAGGCTTCGATCGCTGGGATTGACCAGGATATTCCTGACGAGATCGTCCTCTCTACCCCGGTCTTTGATCAACTAGCAGCGCTGGAATCCCCACCCCTGTTCCCTGTTCGTTGCGCCGTTCACATCGATGTCCAGAAAATGAAGTTCACGATTAAGCCGCTAGAGGGGGAGATCATTCGCGTGTTCCAGTCTGCGCGTTCGAAGATTGTGGATATGCTTGAAGATGCCGCCTTGCCCTCCAATGTGAAGATATTCCGGGACTCGGCTTCGTCGTTATAATCGTTCCGTCCGTCAAACCTTGGCCCCCACGAGCAGCCCGTTCGCCCTTGCGGCTTGAGCGGGCTGTTTTTCTATCCGATGTATGTGGTGAAAGGAGGGCCATCATGCCCATCACCACCACGTATCGTTTCTTCCAGGGGTGTCTTCCCTCTCACCTGCGCGGCTGGATCGGAGACGACCCGGAGCGGATCGTGAGGGACATCCTGGCCGACCAGTTGCTCGCGGTTCGCAAGATCACACTTTGTGACTGTGATGTCGCAGGCGAGGTGTGGGCCAATCGCCTTGCGTGTCAATCGATCGTTTTCCGTGACGAGTCAGATCGTGCTCGCCGGCTTGTTCTCACGTCTCAACTTCCCGATCGACTGCTGCGCGGCATGCCACCCCATGCGGTCGGCTTCGGTGTGTGTATGAGCCGGATTAACTCTGGGCGTCCATTCCGCATCGAATGGATCGTGCCATTCGGCCTTGATGGGCCGATAGGGTTCCGATTCGGCGACGTCGAGCTTTATCCGGGTCAGGCCGCGGTGATTTTCTGTCGGAAAGTCCTCATTGGGGATGAATAAGCGGTTGACTTGTTGGTCGCGTATGCGACAGTACGATCATTAGGGAGGTTTTTTATGGGGTTTGATTTTTATTATTCTTATGAAGCTCGTTTGTTGTCGCGCTACTCCACCTTGGACGATGGGCGTGTGATTATCCAGCGTGTGACTATGGACGAAGTAATCATTTATGCTGATTTGATTACGTCTGGTGATTACGACGATGGTTTTACAGCAATATCTCTTTGTTCGGATGTCAACGGAATAAGTCCGTCTGGCTGTCCGAGGAGGCTGCACGCCACCAATGTTTTTTGTACGTTCGACAGATTCCACGCGCATTTGTTTATTCGAATCGGGGCGAAGTATTACCCGAAAGAGGGATTCACCACATCGGATTTCGTTTCCGCCGTAGAGTCTCTGCCGGCTCCTCCCGATTAAATCAAAAAGTGAGGTCAGCGATGCCGGAACTCGAGTTTGCCACACTTGCCGAGATTGTTGACGAGTTGGATAAACGGTATGAAGCCTTGGTGCTTATTGCAGAGGGGAGAGATATGGATGGTGATTACAATCGCCAGTCATATTTCCACGGTGGAACATTCCGTGCCCTCGGACTGAGCCGAGCCCTTTGCGCCGTTATCGAAAATGACATTGTTAGCACCTGGAAAACATCGACCCAGGAAGGCGATTCCTGGGAAAAGCCAATAGGGGACGATTGACATGGACCCATGCTCAGGCTGTGGCGAGTTTCATTCCCCGATCGATCCGTGTCCTGACGGTACGACTTGGAAGACTGGACATGTTGTATGTCGATTGTGCTCCGAGATTCACATAGCTGTGTGGCCGTCGAGCATTGTTGATGAGGACGCGCAGCAATGTACAAGCTGCGGTCATAACGCCTGCGAACCCGTGGAGGATTGATTGTGGTAGTCGCTTTGATTGTCTTATCTTTGTGGGCCGTCCTTGCAAGCTGCCTATTGGTTTGGAATGGTAATCGACTCAATTCCCATATTGATTTTCTGAGAACTGCGCACAAGTCTGAGGTCAATAAGCTTTTGCAGCAATATTCAGAGTTGAATTCGGCATGGTCTGAGCTAATCGGTCAGAGCACGGGTGTTGTGGGTCGGATGATGTCTTTGGTGGAGAAAGCTGGCGGCCCGATCGATCCGCTTGTGTTGCCCGATCTCGAGTTTTATTACAGAACTAGCCCACTAGAAGACATTCGAAGTATTGATGATTCGTCTTTTACTCGCAGCCCGGGGATTGCTTGCAAGCAAGGTAAGCTTCGCAGGTATCGATTCGAGACGTGGGTGTTTGTTCCGAGCGAGCAAGAGGCTCCATCAGAGAAGCGCTCCGCCATTCTTTATGCCGCGCTCGTAGGGCATGGAGCCAAGGTGTTCGCCGATGCAGCAAAACAGGAGATCAATCGTGCCTTCGCATGACCAGCCACATTATTCCCCAGCCGTTCTCGGCCATCACTGCCCCAAGAAACTCACCCTAGATTCCAAGCAATGCGTCGAGGCAATCAGGTGGTGGGCGCGAAAGCTCTGCCTCGAGCACTGGGCGATCGACTTCGAATTCTTTCGCCATCACGAGTTCGAGTACGGTCAGGCCCGATGCTCTTTTGAGCTATCGAAGCTTCGCGCGACTATTGGCGTGCTCAATCCTGTTGATCACACAGCCAACGACGACCCGATCGATATGGAGCAGGTGATCGTTCACGAGATGCTGCACGTCCTGTTCGCATCGTGGCAGGAATGGACAGACAACAAGGAGCCGAATCGAAGTTTGCACGATCGTGCGGTTTGCGAGGAGCAGCCGATCGAGCGTCTTTCCTGGGTGTTGCTGAGCATGCGTCGCAGCATGCCAGGCTTGTCGATGCCTGAGTCGAAGATGTCATGGGAGAAAGAGGTTTCCAAACCTCCGATCGCCGATCTTCTTGCCGAGGGAGGTATTGAGGTTGGTCAGTAATCATTCTGGTGTTGGTGATCCGTCTCCAGATCCGCATGCGTTCGACGTGATGAACGAGGTCGAGCTTGGAGAGTTGTTTCGGAATTTGGCAAAGAAGATTGAGGTTCAGCTGCCTCCCAATACGGGTTTCATCGTCCTGGCGACACCTCTGTCCCAACAGGGCATCGCCCAATACGCTTCTAACTGCCAGAGGGAGGATGCTGCGATGTGGATGATCGAAACGCTCAAACGGTGGGGCCTGGGGGACTTCGTCGAAAGGGAAGGTGGCGGATGAGAGACCCTTGTGTATCCGAGAGTGTTATGGGTAGGATGATCGCTGACGATCGTCGGATCGATAGTGTCGATCCATCATTTCTAGCCCCCGGAGGTACCCATGAGCATTTCGACCAGTATCGGAACCAGAACCAATCAGATCGAGCCATTCCTCGGCGAGGTCAATCGGGAGGTTCCGCAAGGGAACAACTCTCAATTCTTTGTCGTCTCTGTCGAAGACTCCGAGCGCACGCAGAATCGCAGCGCCTTCGAATTGTTCGATTCCATCAACTCGCACGGTCAGGGGTTGACCTACAGCGACGCCGCCCTGCAGCCGATGATTACCAAAGACCTGATCGAGGATGCGTTGAGTCGGATCAACATTTGCTTCGCCGAGGTTGGCACTCGCGTCGTCACGCATGCCAATCGCTTGTTCGGGTCTGTGTTCGGTGGTCCGCCGGCGTACCAGTTCCAGCAGTGGCCGATGCGGTGGTCGGGGGAGAATCTTCGGGCCCTGACGATTTCCCAGGCGTTCGTCGCTGCTGCCTATCAGATTCCCAGGCTCCGCTGCAACGCCCTGGACGCCGGAATCGTCGACAACCAGGCTGCGGTGGTGCTTCGCCCGCTGTTCGACATCAAGGCGGAGATCATGAGGCAGCACTTCGGCCTCGAGGTTCTCGGCGAGGTCAACCCGGACGAACTGGACGCGATGCTCGCTGGGATCGACTTGCTCAGGTCGCGGCCTGGGTCCGACGATCAGCGGCGCGAGTCTGGCGTGGCTACGGCCGCCCGTCACGCGGAGGCGATGGGCAACGAGTCTGTGGCGCAGCCGACCGTCGAGCGGTCCGATCAGGCGCGTCAGGGGTTCAACCCGTGGACGTGGCGTCCGTCGCAGCCGGACTGGGATGTCTTTGCCGCCCTGCTCAAGGCCCGAGAAATCACTCAGGTGCAAGACCCGCCCCTGATCCCGTATCCGTTCAGTCCAGAGGTTATCGGCGCTCAGCCTTCCCCCATTGCTTCGGGCACAGGCGGGGCCAACACTACGGTTCCACAGCCACGACCGGTCTGATATATTGTCAGCGTCCAAGTTCTTACAGAGCACCCCGCTGGATCGTCCTGGCGGGGTGTTTTTTCATGACCGTGGCGTCGCTCGGTGGGTGCATGGGCCCATCGGGTCCGATCCCGTTTCCTCCGCTGCAGAGATCGGCGTTGCCTGTATCGACTGTTCCGATTGGACGGTCTGGAGTTGACAAAATCTCCGGCAACGCGATGCAAGGGCTGGCATCGAGGCGGTTTGGATTCGACAATAGGGGTGTAGACACCACCTATGGAGTATCAAGTCATGAACGAACGCACTCGCAATATTCCCGTCCGCGTCTGGATGATCCTCGGTATTTTCGTCGGCATCATGGGTGCAGTTGCTCTCGGCGGCGCGGCCATGACGACTGATTCGGACGATAACACGATGAGCAGAATCCAGGACCGCAATGCCCAGACGGCTCAGGTTCTCGAGATGCTCCGCCGATGAAATCCCATGCAGCATCCCAGACGGGCCTCGGTCGGCGCACTGGTCGATCGAGGTCTTTTTATTCGGACTGTTATGGTGTCCGAATGCGACCCGGGTTCATGATGGTCGAGCATGGCGTCGATGGCGTCGATGATCATCAGCGCTCTGGTGGTGCTCTCTGTGGGCTCATCGTCGCTGTGCCGCTCGGATTGGCCCTCTGGTTCCTTCTGATACGACTACTCGCTTATGCGATATGATGGCCCCTCTCAGGAGGCCACTTATGTCGATGCAAGAACTGTCGGTCGCTTTTTCGTCAACCCATGCCTCTCGCCCCGGGGTCAAGACCACAGAGTTTCAGGGCAAGCTGGCGGTGCAGATCGTCCTGACGATCGTGATGATCCTTCAGGCGTTTGGCATTGATGTCCAGCTTGATGAGCAGACCGCCCTTGTCATCATCGCTGGCCTTGAGGCGTTGTACGGTGTTGGTCGTTCGTTCGTGAAGAGTTCAGCGGTGAAATCTGCCGGCACCGGTGGATCATCGGATTCCGCAAATCCGCCGGCAAGGTCCGGCACTCACACAGGAGATTGACATGATTCGTTCCCGCTCTCGCCCAATTCTGGCGTTGCTTGCGTTGTCCATTGCATTCATAGCTCTGGCGCCTCTCTCGGGCTGTACAGGCAAGACTGTGCGAGACAACGCGCTGTCTCCGACTCTCACTCTCGGATCGAGCGGCCTTGAGTCAGACGTGTCTGCTGGCATCGCTGCGCTCCCCGCCGATCAACAGTCGGCTGAGATCATGATCGCCACTCAATTCTTTGATGCCCTTCGCAGCAACAATCGATCTTTGATCCTGACCAATGCCATTCCTGTCTGGCCGAGGATTGTTGAGCTTGCCAATTCTGGCATTGATGCCAAGGTGGCATCTGGAGAGATCAAAGAGAACGGAGCAGAGTCTCTCCGCGAGAGAGTTCGCAGCTTTGACCTGGGACTTGCGAAAGTCATTCAGCGACTGACCCAAGACCAGCTTGACGAATGAGGCGCGTGCCTCATCGTTCGACATCCCGTAGTTGGAGACTTTTATGCCCACCAAAGAAGAAGCCCTCAAACAGATCGGCGACGATTTCGTCGCGTTGATTAAGAACCAGGCTGAGCAGATCGGTGAGGGGTTGGTTGATGATCTCGATTCTGTTTCTGAATACGCTGCGCAGAGAGCCGAACATTTGAGCACCGTTGTTGGTGAGCCTGGCTTTGATCAGGCTCTCATCGCAGAGCGAGACAGCATCGCCATCCGCATCGCCATCCGCGCCGTTGATAGTGCTGACGATTTCGACAATCGCTTGCTGGCTGTTGTCCGGGGCGGATTGAGCATCGCCGCGAATGCCTTGCGGGTCATCGTCTGATCGACGTCCGATATACACGGCTTCTACTATGCCTCAGCAGAAATGTTGGGGCATTTTTCATGCGCGTGTTGAATCTGGCTCGGTGCGTGGTTTACTGGTGACATGGATTTTCCCGCAGGCGAATACATCATCCCAGCGCACATGGCTCACATGGATCGTGTCGGCGGGCTTCCGGTTCCGAAGATCGTTGTGCCCATGCGTGTTGGCCGGATTGATTTGGCGCCGTCGACGTGGCCTGGATTCGATTTGATGACGGTGTGGGTATCGGAGAGCGGTCCTCCCGACTTCGGCAAGTATGACGAGGAGCTTCATCGCCAATGCATGGCGCAGTATTGGTGTCACGTTTGCGGCCTGCCGTCGAAGCACCTGTTGATTTGTGTTCCCACTGCACTGCAGACTCGCGAGGTCAATGGAAGGTCGATGGCCCTTGCTATCCAGCCGTGGGTGTGCGCCGGGTGTCTGGCCTATGCAACGCGATCGTGTCCGCCTCTGTGGAAGGCGATCGAGGAGGGGCGTGGATTCGTCATATCAGGTGTGCCTGCTCGGTCGATCGTTCAGACGCAGTGGAAGCCAGCGAATGAAGACGATCCAATTCCGCCCGAGGGCGCTCGCGTGCTGTCGTCTCACAAGATTGCGATCCCAGATTCGTTTTTGGGGCATCACATTTCCTCTCAGCCGCTTGCTGAGTGGGCGCACAGCATTGGCAACCGGCATTGGCGTCGATGGAAGCGTGGGAGTGGTCTGGCATGAAGACGAGCAAGGGCGACGAGATTCGCGTCGAGGTCTGCGACGGCGACGACCTCGATCCGTGCGTGAAGATTGAGGTATGGATGCCGCGGCCTGATCGCGATTTCTGCGTGGAGGAGTGGATGGAGTTCGGCATCGCTCGCTGGCGGGCCCAGGAGATCGTGGCGGATGCCACCTGCGACCCGGTCCTGGTCCACGAGATGCACGTCCCTGCCTCGGATGTTCCTCGCCTCTGTGAGAGGCTGCAAACGGTGTCAAATGACGCCCTCGCGCCGGAATAAATCGGGATTCATAAGTCGTTATAGGACAGGTGTTTATCGGTCGTTTTACAGGTGAGCGCCAGCGGGTGTTCCACGTGGAACATATCCTTGCGTGGTGTCGTATCCGATGGTATGGTTTGCTCGTTCGGCGGGGTGGAGCAGTTTGGAAGCTCGCCAGGCTCATAACCTGGAGGTCGCTGGTTCAAATCCAGCCCCCGCTATTGAGATTGACCGGGTCCGCTGGCGCGGCTCCGTCGGACGATCCAGACGCTGTCTGGTGGGCCTGAAACTTCCGACGTCATGGATGAGGGTGGTTCGAGTCCACCCCCGGTATTTGAGAGATTCCTTTTGGACGTGGCCGGGATTTCACGAGGGCGATGCCGGACCCGGACGTGCTCGCCCTGATCTCTCACGGAGTTCCCCGTGTCCGCGCTCTGGCAATGCCAGGTGACGGGCGGGGCCGCGGGCCCTGGCGCTGGGCGACTGGCGTTGGGGTGTTTACAGATAGGTTTTTGCCATAGGGAGGACGCCCTTTTGCATCGAGTCGCTCACTCGAGAAAGCGTCCAATGAGCGTTGCCTTCAGTCGCGTGAAGCGCCTGCTGGCATTTGGACCGATTCTGACCCCGGTCGGGTGATATCCAGCGTGGCTTTGCTCGCGTGTTCGTGTTTCTGTTTCTCCAGTTAAACTGCATGCTGGCGGCTCGTAGGGGTAGTTTGGGGAGCGTCGTAGGCTGGGTACTACGGCACGGTGTGGGCATGTTGCCCACTCGAGACATCGTGTGCTGGCATGGGGTTGATCACCATGTTCGGCTAGTTGGTTCAAATCCAACACTCCCCATTTTTGATCGTGTGGCCGAGATATCCGGTTGGCTCCGGTTCAGGACGAAGGCGCCCCGGGAGTTAATAGCCCGCAGTCAGGGGATCGGTGGTCCATGAGCTACGCCGATCGTGGGTTCGAATCCCACCGCGATCGTTGGCCTTCGGGCCGTGATATCTGGTCCCCGCGTACTGCATGATGCGGCGGGAAAGAGAGACCGCGCTTTGGATGAAGCATCATGGTCCCGGGCAGGGCGACGGCTCTGTCAACGGGGTTTTCTCAACGAGGAGGATTTCACATGCGGTTTTCAATTGGCGAAGAGCTTGGCTACCTGGCCGAGTATGTAGAACTCGACGGTGTGCGCGTATTCGTTCAGTCTCTGGATGTTGTCGAGCGATGGGTAGATGCATATGTGCATGCGACGGAGGATCGACCGTTGCGACCTGACGATAAATGTCCGAGACGCTTGGATGCAAACTTCGAGCCAGTAATTCGACGCTACGAAGGCGAGGTCGCGGTGGCGTTTAGATCAGCAGCAGTTATATCAAGAGATCCGATGCGCCCGATTTGGCACGGCTGTTGCACATTTTGGACAGATGAATCGAACAGACTCGACAAATCGGAAGGCGATCCTGTTTGTCCGACGTGTGGCTCGCCTGTATTTGAGACGACGTCGGAAGAGTGGTTTGATCTCATCGACACTTACGAGAAAGACCGTCCTGGCTATGAGAATTTCATGCTGTCTGGTCCAGGCAGGAAGAACCTTTGCCGTGGACGTGGATTTCCCACTGATCGAGTTTGGAAAGAATACGTTGAATCAGCAGCAAAGAAAGTTGATTCATGACTGCGAAGTATCAACGCATGAACGGATCGGTTTGCAGCGGCGCAACCGATCCGATGCGCATGATTTGGTACAGCAGCTGCACATTCTGGACAGATGAATTGGACATACTGGACACGTCGCGCGGCGTTCCTCTTTGTCCGCTGTGTGGCTCGCCAGGATTTCAGACGACGGCGGAGGCATGGTTCGGCGGCATCGCTTCGCATGACAAAGACACTCCGGGCTATGAAACTTTCATGCTGACCGGGCCCGGCAGGAAGAATGTCTGCAATGGTCGCGGTTTTTCGACTGGTGAATTGTGGGATCAACACGTGTGATCTTGGGAAGGTGTTCATGGCTCCGCGGAATATGTCGTTCTCTGAGTTCGTCGCGTTCGTCCTGGGCCTTAAGGGGACTGCGCTTGCGAGGCTTGTGCTGGTCGTCGCAACGGCTGCGCTGTTGATATACGAGGTGTGGAGCCTGCTCAACGCGACGCCAGGCGACACGCTCTCTCAGGGTGTGTGGTCGTTCGTTGACGCTTTCCCGGTGCTGTTGTTCGTCGCTGGTTTTCTATGCGGGCACTGGTTTTGGCCGCGGAGGATCACGCGCGTTGTGTCTGGGCCGCATCCGCCGCAGCACGTCAACTGCAAATCGGTTTTGGATGAATCGATGGAACCGCAAGGATACGGCAACTTCAGCGCTCCGCCCGATTTGTTGAAGGCGCCACGTCCCGACGCAACATCGATCCATAGCATGCCTAGCGGTGGTTGGCCTTATGTTTTGAAAACTCCGCCTGGCCCTCCAGATCCACTGGCGGGCATCACGTATCAAGAGTGGATTGCCCACCAAGATTCTAATGTTCAGGACGAGATACTTGGGAAGGAGGCTGCTGATTTCTTTCGCGGGAGGATTGCGCCCAGGTTGATTTCCCCTGGATTCGACGAGGCGCTAACTCCATCGGCTTCGACGAAGGCGGAATACATCGGCGAGTTTTCTTTTAACGTGGAGACTGCGATCGATTCTGAACGCTTTGTCTCAGTTGACACCGTCGTTCCGTGGACCACGGTCAAGCAGATCATGGCTGCCATCCGCGCCCGTGCCATGCGAAGCCAAGACATGACGTTTTTCCTCGCTCAGGGAATTCGTCCAATCGTTGATCAGATGGAGGTCGGCTCTATACGCTCGTTCCAGATATTGAAGCAAGCTGAACGCGACGGGGGACATCCTATCTCGTTCAGGCATACTGGCGGCACTGTAAAGCCGCCAAGCGATTGATCGCGTACAGTGTTGATGCACAAGACCCCGCCGGTGATCGGCGGATAGGCGTGACGCCGGAGGTGCAGATATGACGGAGTCTTCCACCGATCGACTGGAGGTGATCTACCGGTCGATAGAGGAGCTTACCCCCTACGGGGCCAACGCCCGTACCCATACCGATCATCAGATCAGCCAGGTCATGGCTTCGATCAACGAGTTCGGATGGACCAATCCGATCCTGCTCCGTGATGATTCCTCGCTGGTGGCGGGTCATGCGCGTCTGGAGGCGGCCAAGCGTCTCGGCTTGACCGAGGTGCCCACGATATCCCTGGCCAATCTCACCGAGGACCAGGCCCGGGCCTACGTCATCGCCGATAACCAGCTTGCGACCAATGCCGGCTGGGACGAGGCGATTCTTGCCGGCGAGCTTGTCGCGCTGCAGGAGGCTGGGTTCAACATCGACGTTGTCGGGTTCTCCGATCAGGACATTGCTGCTCTGCTCGCCCCGCGGGATGAGGAGGGCTTCACGGACCCTGACGACGCTCCGCCGCTGCAGGACGACCCAATCTCCAAGGTTGGCGACGTGTGGCTGCTGGGCTCTCACCGCCTGGTGTGTGGCGACTGCACGGTGCCCGAGTTCGTCGATCACTGTCTGGACGGCGCCCGGCCCAATCTCATGGTTACGGACCCGCCCTATGGGGTGAATTACGATCCATCGCATCGCGTGCGTTCCGGCCTCGCCAAGCGCGGGCAGGTGGCCGAGGGAAAGGTCATGAACGACGATCGCGCGGACTGGCGCGAGGCGTGGGTGCTCTTTCCTGGCATCGTTGCCTACGTCTGGCACGCGGGCACCAAGGCTCACATCGTCTCGGATTCGCTCGAGAGCGTGGGGTTCGACATCCGGTCGCAGATTGTTTGGGTGAAGAACCGGTTCGCCATCAGCCGCGGGCACTACCACGTCCAGCACGAGCCGTGCTTCGAGGCGGGCAAGGATGCCGACTACGAGCACGAGACGGCTCAGTACGCCTGCCGCTCTGGTGAGGCGGCTTCGTGGGCTGGCGATCGCAAGCAGTCGACGGTGTGGTTCATTGCGCACCGCGCGAACGACACGGGGCATGGCACGCAGAAACCGGTCGAGTGCATGGAGCGCCCGATTCGTAACAACTCTTCGCCTGGCCAGGGTGTGTACGACCCGTTTTGCGGATCGGGCACCACGATCATCGCTTGTCAGCGGACGGGGCGCGTCTGCTATGCGATCGAGCTTGACGAAAGATATGTCGATGTGATCGTGCGTCGCTGGGAGGCGTATACGCGTAAGTCCGCTGTTCTTGAGGAGACCGGACAGACCTTTGCAGATGTGGTGCGGTCTTCTGAAAAACGAAAGGGAGATGCCGCGGTTACCAAACCTGAATCCGAAAGCAAAGCGAAGGGCGCATTGAAGAAGAAGTCGAGGAAGAAGGTGAGCAAGAAATGAACGCTCCACCCAAGAACGACGTGTCTGGGCTTGTGGCAATGGCCTTGGCTCACGCCGCTGCGTATCAGCATGATCATCGTTTGAAAGAGATGCATCCAGCGCATCAGAAGATACTTGCTCCGTTTCTGTCGCCAGAACAAATAGCGCGGTTGGGAATCAGTTCTGATCCGAAGGTTGCCGTGGACAGTTCTCTTCGAGCGGACGGTGAATCATGACGTGTTGTCATCCGACACATGGAAGTCGACTTCACAATCGATACGAAAGTGAGGTGGTCCGTGCGATTTTGGATATCTCCGGCTCCGATTCCAGCCTCTATGACAAGGTGAACAATTGGGTTCTCATTGGGGCTGGCCTTCGCCCCAATATTGTTCTTGAGCAGGACGTTCCTGTAGCCAGGTCATATATGCGCGTGAATGACTATCTCTTCCGTCCTCAACTTGTCGGAGTGAGGAATGAATGTGATTTATCTTCACTCAAATTCTATTCGGGATAAGCAGCCATGAAATCAAATCCAGATCAAGGGTGAATCATGAATCGTAAAATCGTTGCAAGCATGGGCATTGGCCCGAGTGAAGGAAATGCCATCGATACAGAGCGGGTGATTCGCCTGCTCGAGAAGATCGGTGATGATGCTCCGTTGCCTGGCTTCGAGCTTCGTCTGCCATCAGATGTTTTTGGCGGTGATGAGGTATCAGACGAGGATCGTCGAATTATTGCTGATCGTGCCCTGGAAGCTTTGGGCTTGTCTAAGCTTCCAGAAACCACAAACGGCGAAGAGTGGCCGCCGCTTCTTTTTATTGAGGAGGATGGCCCAAGTCACAATCGACAACTTGACGAGTTTGAGATCGCGGCCTTGACTGGCGGCGCGATGCTGGTGCTGCAATATCGCTGGAACTCGCGCCGAGACCACGGAATCTTTGGCTGTTACGACGGCAGGTATCACATCGGGTGTTCCAGGAGCACGGGTGGGTTCCCCCGCTATCGATCAGAGGCGATGTGCAAAGCCCGCGTGATCATCCAGGCGCTGGAGCTTGAGTTCGATCCTGATAACTGGCTCGAGGTTGAGGAGGGGTGATCGATGGCTGGTTTGATGCTGTTCCATATCCAATCTGAGAGCGAGGATTTCTGGGTCGAGGCCAATTCTTTTGGTAGCGCCATTAAACATTGGAAGGAGCACATATTCGCTGAAAATCCCGGGGAGCATTTTCAAGATTTGTTACCTGAATCCGTTGTTCTTATTAGCCGCAGCCCTGTTATTCGTGGCAATTCGAAAGAGTGATCGATGTCATCGCCAGTCTCCATATCTCCTATCCGGCTGCGCCGGGATCGCAGCCTCGGATGGAGGAAGCCCGCGGGGTCTGTCATCGTGGATCGGACATCGCGGTGGGGCAATCCGTGGGGATGGGTTCTCTGTCCTGAGAGCCGGACCTGGTATGTCTGCCGCGCCCGCTCCAAGCGTCGCACCGGTCACTGGCGAGGTAATCCCCAAGCGGCACAGCGGGCGGCTGTGGCTTATTTCTGTCGCTGGTTGACCCTGACACCTTCGGGACGCGCGTTGGCTACTCGGGCCCGAGAGCAGCTTCAGGGCTATGACCTGGTCTGCTGGTGTTTTCCAGACGATGCCTGTCATGCGGATGTCTTGCTCGAGGTCGCAAATGCCGAAGAGGAGGCATCATGAACATCCCCCCGCTGAACGAGCTTCATATTCATGAGTCGCCGGCCTTGCGGGCGATCGCGGAGACGTTCGACGTGACGAGTGCGCTGGTTCCATCTTTGGCGTTCCGCATGGTGGAGTTGGCACGAGAAGCTGATGGGATCGGATTGGCTGGTCCCCAGATCGGCCTTCCATACCGCGTCATCGTTTGCAAGCTTCAAGAGCAATGGTCTTTCCTCATGAATCCTCGGATCGTGTGGATATCTCACCATCGTGTGGGGGCGGCTGAAGGGTGCCTGAGTCTCCCTGGGATCAAAGTGAATGTTGTCAGGCCATGCGCCGTGAGGGTTGCCCACACGATGGCCGATCGCTCCATTCGTTCGATTGAAGCATGCGATTTGGCTGCGAGGGTGCTGCAGCACGAGATCGACCACCTGGACGGGATTCTGATCACGGATCGAGGGCTCAGCGGGGGGATTGAACCAGTTGGGGGTGGATGATGAGTTTTTTGATTGCCATCGCTTTTGCAGCTGGGCTGTTTTGGCTGTCTGAGGTGCTCCGTCCCAGCGACGATCCGCCGGTCGTCGGGAAATGTCCGTTTTGCGGGTGTTCGGGTGTCGATGACGATCCTGGCTTTGCCAATTATCGGAGGTGCTCCGGCTGTGGGGCGTCTCGGTGAAGCACCGCCCTTGCCCAGCGCCGCCACCGCGCCATCGCCGCGCCACACCCGCGCCACACCCGCGCCGGTTCTCGGACGAAACGCCGGACACAGTCTCCGAACATTGCTCGCACAGTTGTCGCCGGCGCCGCTCACGCCTCAGAAATGGGGCTTTGGTTAGCGAACACACTACAACACACCCTCCCCACAGCCCTGGGCATCCGGTCCGATATGCATCCAACTCCCGCCCATCGCCGGCGCCATATGGGGGTGCCGGGTGGCTAAATCTGGCAAACCCAAAGTCGGACGCCCCAGCGCCTTCGATCCCGATATTGCTGCTGAGATTCTTGACGGCCTCTGTGACGGCCTCTCTCTCCGCGTCGTCTGTCTCCGAGACACCATGCCCTCGGCCCGCTCCGTTCACCGCTGGCTCTCAGATGGCGAGGGGAAGGAGTTCGACCTGTTTCGTCAGCAATACGCGCGGGCGCGTGAGATTCAGGCGTCGACGCTGTTTGACGGGATCATCGAGGCGGTGGGCCTGGTGCAGAGCGGGCGGCTGGATTCGAAGGCTGGTCGGACGATCATTTATGGGCTGGAGATCGTGGCGTCGCGGCTCCACCCGAAGAAGTTCGGTCGCAAGCTGGACGTCTCGGCTGACGTAAACGCCAACGTGGGGCTGTTGGCGATTCCCGTGGCGCCTGGGTCGCTCGAGGCGTGGCGCGAGCTTGATGAGCCGATGGAGTTGCCCGAGGGTCAGCCGGAGATCGTGGCGGAGCAGGCCCCGCAGCGGGAGGTGCGTGTTGGAGGGGCGGGGGTGGTCCGTGTGTGATAAACCGCTCGCCGCCTGGACCTGGGAGGAAATCTACGACTGGTTCCGCGACGAAGGCGTTTGGACGTGTTCCGATGGCGATCTCTACGACCTGACAACAGACGAAATGCGCGTCGAGGTGGCCCTGCAGGCTGAGGCGATGGAGATGCGTCTGTGTGGCATCGATGCCGTTTTGATCGACCATCGTGGCTATGGGGCCGAGTTTACGCTACTCTCGGATACGGAGGCATGACATGGCAAGTTTTGAGCGTCAATTTTTGAGATTGAATGTCTCGGTGCAGCCATTCAAGTGTGGATGGCAAGGGTTCCGATTTGGAGGTCGCGGCTGTTATTGGTTTTGTGCGATCAATATTGGGTGCGTAAGCATTGCGTGGTTTCGCCGCAGTCCAAGTTGGAGAACTAAACAAGGAGATGGGCATGGATAACAACGTAGGGTTCGACCTCTCAGAATCGTTCAACATCGACGAAGACCAGTTGGATGGCTTGTCGCCTCAGAAGGTTTTTGTGCTGGGCTATGAGCTTGCGCAGGTGAGCGCCGAGCTTGGCTCAGGAAACAAGGTCGCCAAGCCTGTTCACCCCCAGAACAGAGAGCGCATTGAAGCTGCTGCCAAGAAGCGTGACCGTCTAATCACCTTCACGGTGTATCACGATGATTGGCTGTGGCTGCTGACGATCGATGACGAGGCGGCGAAGAGTAAAGCATGAGCGATCAAGAAGCGGATCAATACCCGAAGGTCGTCGGCAGTAACTCTCTGTATCCGATCGTCAGTGATCATGGCATCATCATTGCGTATGGCTTCTGGTGCCCAGGATGTAATAGTCATCATGCGTTTTTGCTTCCGCGATGGGATTTCAATGAGAATTTCGATTCACCCACTTTTTCCCCATCGCTGTCGATCGATGCGAGCAAACACGACTTTGAGATGCGACGATGTCACTTGTATCTTCGTGACGGAGTCTTAGAGTTTTTGCCTGATTGCACGCACCATCTTGCCGGCAAGAAGGTTGCGCTGGCTCCAGAGCCGAAGCTTCCGAAATCAAAGGAGGAAGAGTGAACGACACTCCAACCTTAAAACCAAAGATGTTCCCCGTTATGGTCGGTCCTCCAGGACACAAGGTTTACGTCCCGTGGGAGTTGATATCGCCTCACGAAGATCAAGCCAAGCGTAATCATTGTGGTCAGAGCTTTGAAGAACTAGCTGAGCGTGGTGGATTGTCTGCGAGAGAGACGGCTGCGGTGATGTCTGGATTCAGCCTGTTCGATAGACCTCGCCCAGCCATGAGGAGCGATCGCGAGGCGTGGGACATCATCTGGCGATGCGCAGCAGAGTTTCACGGCAGTATGGGCTGGGCAGATTTCCAAGAGGCGAAGCCCGAAGGAAACGATAAATGAAGTGTATTTCTCTCTGGCAGCCCTGGGCTACGCTTGTTGTCATCGGCGCTAAGCGCATCGAGACTCGATCATGGTCGACGAAGTATCGCGGTCCTATTGCAATCCATGCTGCGAAGAATTGGAACCAGACTCTGATAAACATGTGCGGCGAGGATTTTTTCAGGAAAACCCTGGGACCACTTTGTGTCGATGCTGGCTACTGCTCATACTCACGAGAAGCGCTCGAGCACATCCTTCCGCGAGGATGCGTGCTGGGAACCGTAGAACTCACCGACTGTGCAGACATAGTGGCGATGAATCGGGTTTCCATAGGCAGGCAAGAACTTGCGTTCGGAGACTTTGCCGATGGTCGTTACGCGTGGTCACTGTCCGAGCCCCGCCAATTCGTTCAGCCGGTCCCTTGTGTTGGCCGGCAGGGTATCTTCAACATCGAAGAGTCGATGACGCATCACGCCTATGTTGGAGCACCAGATGAGTAGCGCCGAATCTTTCCAAGGCATCATTGATATTCCTCGCGGTGGCGTCGCGTTCGTCGACAAGTGGGCTTCGAACCGCGACCCTATCGACGATCTTGCTCGGCATTTGTACGAAATCGAGTGTGAGATGCACGCCGCGGATATGCGAAATGCCGACACTCTTCGCATGCTCGAGGCTGAGTTGGATAATCGGGGACTGGAGATCGATCCCGATCTTGATGATCCTGGCCCGCTTGTTCCTGGACTTGTTCGCGTTGATTACCCAGAGCTCGAGGAGGGTGTCGATGTCGAATGCTGCGATGATCAGGACTGAACCACACGTTGAGATTCAGCTGCATGCGCGGCCTGACAAGACGTGGTTTTGGGTGGTGCGCGTGTTCTCTTCTCAGAAAACTCTGGTGAACACCGACTGGTGTGATCAGATCAGTTTTGGATCGGTCGATGGACGTGACGGCGAAACAGAGAAGCGCATCATGGTGACAGCTGGAGCGCTGGCCGAGCATCAGGCGCTTCATCTTGGCTCGCTCTTTGATCCGTCCGAAGTCGCCAAGCTGGCCCGGGATGTCTACCGAGAGCTTTGTGATGATCTTGAGAACAAACACGGGACAGACATCTCGCGTCACTAAGATCGTCGACAATGATTGCCCAAAATGCTAAGCGCATCGCATGGAAGCCACAGGACGGCGCCCAGTTTCTATTCGTGACCTGCGACGTGTTCGAGTGTTTGATGCACGGCAATCGTGGCGGCGGCAAGTCGCTCGGGATGTTGATCGACTTTTGCCAACACGTCGGACCCATTCGCTTCCCTGGGCATCGAGCTAATTATGGCGCCGCCTGGCGTGGTGTTCTCTTTCGTAGGAACTACGAAGAGCTCCAGGACATGATCGCCAAGGCGCAGGAGTGGATTCCGAAGATATTCCCCGATGCGCGGTATGTCTCAAGCCCGAACCCGCAATACAACTTTGCAACTGGCGAGTCGCTTCTCTTCCGCTCGATCGAACGTCGCATCGATTTCCTCAAATATCAGGGACACGAGTATCCGTGGATCGGATTTGAGGAGCTTACGAACTGGCCCGACGATTTCCTCTACCGCCAGATGATCAGCTGCTGTCGGTCATCCAAGCCTGGCATGCCGTTCAAGATTCGATCGACGACGAACCCCTCTGGCCCTGGTCATAACTGGGTAAAGAAGCGGTTCCGGCTTCCCGGTCCTGCTGGTCAGCGGATTGGCTACCACATTCACAACATCGGCGAGGAGGCTCGGACATCAATCCGATCCGACATGGCCGAGAATATTGCGCTGCTCAAGGCGGTGCCGAATTATCGAGATCGCATCAAGATGGCCGCCACCAGCATTGCCCAGGAGCGGGCCTGGCTGGATGGGGACTGGAATATCATCGCTGGGGGGATGTTCGACGACGTTTGGGTTCCAGAGGTTCATATCGTGCCCAGCTTTCCGATCCGTGCGATCCCGCGCGGATGGATGATCGATCGGGCCTATGACCACGGGTCCAGTAAGCCGTTCAGCGTCGGTTGGTACGCCCAATCCAATGGCGAGCCGTTTGAATGGGATGGCCGCGTCATGGGAACGGTTCCTGGGGATGTCTTTCGCATTGCCGAGTGGTATGGCTCGCCTTCGCATTCGAATGAGGGCCTGCGGATGACGGCGCGTGCGATCGCGGATGGCATCATCGACCGAGAACAAGACCTGGGCCTCTGGGGTCACGTTCGTCCTGGCCCTGCCGACACGGAGATATTCTCTGCCAAGGAGCCTGGCCGGCCCAGCGTCCACCGTGAGTTTCAGACTGTGGGCGTGTCATTCGTTCCCGCCGATAAGGGACCGGGCTCTCGCAAGCCCGGCTGGGAGTTGATGCGCCAGATGTTCAAGGGGGCGGTTGTTCCTCCGTCCGGTTATCGTGAAGACCCAGGCTTGTTCATTTGCGAGCGATGCGTCGATGCGATCGAGAAGATTGTTGCGCTCCCCCGCGATATGAAGGATCAGGACGACGTGGACACGGAGTCCGAGGATCACATCGGCGACGAGATGCGATATCGGATAAGGCGCAAGGCGGTTGGCTCTACCACGGGCTCATGGAGGTGATGCATGGCTAAGAAGTCTGATCCCAGCAGGATTCCGTCCACCACCAGCATGGCCTACGACAAGATGCTTCCGCGCTGGAATAAGATGGCTTCTGTGCTCGGAGGCACAGAGACCATGCGGGAGGCTGGCGCAGAGTTTTTGCCCCAGCATGAGAAGGAAACAGATCAGGCTTGGCGCGAGCGCCTGGGTAGGAACACGCTATTCAACATGCTCCAGATCACGCTCGACTCTTTGGTCGGTCGTCCGTTCTCTGATCCTGTCGAGGTTTCCGATGATGTTCCCGATGACATGAAGCTGCTTTTGGAAGATGTTGATCTCCAGGGAAACAACATCGATGTGTTTGGGCGTGAGTGGTTTCGTGACGGGATGTCAAATGGATTCGCGGGCGTGCTCGTTGAGTTTCCGCGCACCAATATCACTCCCGATCGAACGCTCGAGGATGATATTCGTGAGGGTGTGCGCCCGTACTGGGTGGCAATCCCATCAGAGAACGTCATATTTGCGAACGCGAATATCATTGATGGGCATGAGATTCTGACTCACATACGTTTCCGCGAAGAGATCGTTGAGCAAGAAGGCTTTGCCGAAGTATCTCGCACTCGGATTCGTGTTCTCGATCTGATCGATGCTGGCATGCCGACCAGACTGCCGACTGGGTTTGTTCCGTTTGGTCTGAGGGGTGTAGAGACGATCGTTGAGAATGATGGCATGACGACGATGGCTTTCGATAAGTCGCGCGTTCAAGTGTCTATCTATCGAGAAGACCTAAAGGCTGACGAAGATTCAGAGGATCGATGGGTTTTGGACGAGGTCTTCTTTATGGAGATCGGCGTTATCCCATTTGCTGTTTTCTATGCAGAGCGTGATGGATTGATGCTCGCCAAGCCACCCTTGCTTGATTTGGCAGATTTGAATATCAGCTGGTGGCAATCCGCATCCGATCAACGCATGGTGCTCACCGTTGCGCGGTTCCCAATCCTCGCTTCCAGCGGCGAGATCGATGAGGACAAGATCACTGTTGGTCCGAGCGCATGGCTCAACGTCAAAGACCCGAATGGCAGCTGGTATTACGTCGAGCACTCCGGCGCTGCTATCGAGGCTGGTCGAGAAGATATGGCGTCGCTGGTTGAGCAGATGGCGGAGTACGGTGCTCAGTTTCTCAAGCGTCAGCCTGGCGATATGACCGCCACCGCGCGTGCGCTCGATTCTGCGGAGGCGACGTCGCCCCTTCAGGATATGTCTATTCGCTTCAATGACACGTTGAACGTCGCGTGGGGTTTCAGTGCAATGTGGCTTGGCCGCGACTCATCGGATATTGGATCGCTTGGCGTAGCAACCGACTTCGGCCCGGAGGAGATCAACTCTTCCGATGTTGCTGAGCTTGGGCAGGCGCGTCGAGGCCGCGACTTGTCTCGACCGAAATATCTGGCCGAGCTTCAGCGACGTGGCACTCTGGGCGATGATTTTGATGCCGATGAGAACGAAAAAGAACTCGAGGACGAGCGGGCTGAGTTTGCGGACGGCGTCGCCAACTTGGACATCGATCCTGCGGGCGGTGATGATCCGCCTGATCCTGGGGCCCCGCCTGCTGAGAAGAATTCCGCTGCGGAGGAGTAATCCGTGGCTGATCCGCGCCGTGACAAGCCGAATGTGACAGGCAATCAGAAGCTGTTCGACGCCGCTCTGCGCCACCAGGTCGGCCTCATCCGGTTCACATCGGGAGAGGTCCGTCGCGTCGTCGATTTGCTCGAGGAGGCCGATCGCGACCTGGTCGGCATGCTTCGCAACCGGTTGGGCGATGTTAGCCGGGCCCCTACCGACTTCACGTCAGAGCGGTGGAAGCTGCTGCTGGCTGATATCAGGGTGGCTCGAGGGGAGGCGATGAGCAAGGTTCGTGGCGAGCTTTCCCCCACGCTCCGCGAGCTTTCGGTGATGGAGGCTGGTTTTGAGAAGCGGATCATCCAGGGGTCGATGCCGCTCTCGCTCGAGCTTGCCTCTGTTTCGTCCTCGAGCCTGCATGCGATCGTCACCACCCAGCCGTTCAACGGGAACCTGCTTGGCCAGTGGTACGGCACGCTTGCGTCGTCTGATAAGTCGAATCTCATTCGGACCATCCAGCTGGGGCTGACCGAGGGCTCTACGCTCGATCAAATCGTGCGTCGCGTCGCCGGCACCCGCTCCGAGGGGTTTTCCAACGGTGTGCTCGCCATAAACCGCCGCAACGCCGAGACTGTGGTCCGAACCGCGGTCAACGGCGTGGCCAACGCCGCTCGCAACGCCCTTTGGGTCGAGAACGCCGACTTAATATCGGCTCTGCGGTGGACAGCGACGCTGGATGGTCGGACAACTCCGGTCTGTCGGGCCCGCGATGGTCGCGTGGCTCCGGTAAGCCCCCAAGGGTCGATCCCGAAGGGCCAGCCGGCGTTGTCGCCATCGGGCGCTCGCCCTCCCGCTCACCCGGGTTGCCGCTCCGTCATGGTCGCGGTGGTCGACGGCATTGAGGCGGTTGGCACTCGCCCGTTCGTGAGGGACACCAGGACGCGCGGTGGCCGCGAGACCAACTTCCGCAAGGAGGCCCGTCGTTCGGGTCGTCCGATACAAGAGGTGCGGAAAGCGTGGGCGCAGCGTAATATCGGGTCGGTCCCAGCCGAGGTGACGTATCAGGACTGGCTCCGTCGCCAGCCTGTCTCATTCCAGGATGATGTTCTCGGACCTTCTTTTGGTAAGCTGTTCCGCGATGGTGGGCTGACCTTGCCCAAATTCGTCGATGAAGCCGGCAAGCAGTTTACGCTCGCCCAGCTTCGAATAACAGAATCCGCGGCCTTCGCCGCCGCTGGGCTCTGATCAGACTCTGGACCGGGAGTGATTCCCGAGGGGGCGTGATGCCCAGGAGGATGCCGTGAAGTTCGATTTCGCCGCCAACAAGACTGTTGATTCGATCGAAAAGGTTCCAGCGGATTTCCGCGGCCTATATAGCGAGGGTGACGATGGATCGTTCTCGCTCCGATCCGATGATGCTGGGGTTCAGTCAGCTGTCTCTGCCATTACGCGATTGAACAATGCGCTTGTTTCTTCCCGCGCCGAAGCGAAGGCGGCGAAGGATAATTCCGGCGTCGATCTTTCCGCTCTGGAAGACTATGGAGTTACTCCAGAAGAGATTGCAACGACTGTCGCAGGAAAACTGGAAGAGCTTCAGGCCCAGATCACATCGGGGAAGGGAAAGAAGTCTGCGGAAGAAGTCGAGCGCCAGATTGAGAAGATCAAGAAGGACTTGATGAAAACGCATCAGACAGAGGTCGATGCGAAGGAGGTGGTCATCGGTGGACTTCGCGGGCATCTTCACAAGACGCTGATTTCCGACGCCGCTACGCGCGAGATCGCGGCTGCTGGAGGCGATGCGGAGATGTTGATGCCGTTTGTCGCTCCGACCCTTAAGCCGTTTGAATCCGATGGAAAGTATGGTGTTAACGTCATAGATCCAGAAGATGGATCGACGCGATATTCCGGCGTTACGGGCGAGCCTATGACGATCGCAGAGCGTGTGGCCGAACTCAAGGCCACGGATAAATTCACCAAGCTTTTCAGCAGTGAAGCTCCGTCTGGTGGCGGGACACCCCCCAATGGACGCAAGTCTCCCCAGGCTCCCAAGGGTCAAGAACTCACGCCTGTTCAGAAGATTTCCTCCGGGCTCAGCAAGGGTCTGGCGAGCAAGGCTGGTGCAACAGAAAAGGTTGGCGCGGGGGTGCGTTGACTTCTTTGTTGCATATTTCTCTGATTGGGCGATATACTTTCGGCGTCTGGTTGGCGTGATGCCACCCAACCGATGCGCCAGAGGGTGATCCAACGGGCTCGGATGTGTTTTATTCAACACCGCATCCCATCTTGGAGACCCTGCGATGCCCACCGTCACACTCGCGGAGTCCGCGAAGCTCGCACAGAATGAGCTAATCGCGGGCGTCATTGAGAACGTCATCACTGTCAATCGAATGTTCGAGGTTCTGCCCTTTGACGGAATTTCTGGCAATGCTCTCGCATACAACCGTGAGAATGCTCTCGGTCCTGTTGCCACCGCCGGCGTGGGCGATTCCGATGGCGCCATCGGCGCCGGAGCCACTGGCACCAACCAGGCGGAACGAGTTGCTGCAAAGAACGCTGCAACATTCACGTCGGTTACTTCAAGCCTGACGACTATCCTCGGCGATGCCGAAGTGAACGGTCTGATCCAGGCTACGCGGTCCGACGATGGCAATGATCAAACTGCGATCCAGATTGCGTCGAAGGCGAAGTCTGCTGGTCGCAAGTATCAGGATATGTTTATCAATGGCGACGGGACCAACTTCACGTTCCCTGGCCTTATCAGCTTGTGTGCTGCTGATCAGAGCGTGACTCCGGCCACCAATGGGCAGGTGCTGTCGTTTGACATCCTCGACGAACTCATGGATTTGGTTGTCGACAAGGATGGGCAGGTCGATTACTTCACAATGCATGCGCGAACGTTGCGATCCTACAACGCGCTCTTGCGCGGCCTTGGAGGCGCTTCGATTGGTGACGTCGTTCAGCTTCCATCCGGTGCTGAGGTTCCTGCGTATCGTCAGGTTCCGATCTTCCGCAATGACTACATCCCACTTGACCAGACGCAGGGCTCTCTCACCACTGGGACCACGATCTTCGCCGGCACGCTTGACGATGGCTCTCGCCAGCATGGGATCGCTGGCCTTACTGCTGCGAGCATGGCTGGTATCAACGTGGTTGATGTTGGCGAATCCGAGATCAAGGATGAGCACATCTGGCGCGTGAAGTGGTACTCTGGGCTTGCCGCGTTCTCGGAGAGGGGACTCGCCTGCGCCGCCGGCATGAGCAACTGAATTTCCATCGCCCTCCGACGAAAGCTGGAGGGCGGTTTTTTACCTTGAGGAGATCATTTTTATGGCGCATCAAGTGGCAATCAAACTGGTGCTGGTCGGCCCTCGCCAGGGCATGAATATTGTTCTCCAGGGACGTGAGTTCGTGAAGGGGGTTCACGTTCTGCAAGGCAATCCCGACATCCTGGCCGGCGCCGTGGATTATTTCGGTCGATGCTACAATGCTCATCCCGAAGGAAGCGTCGCTCACAAAGATGCTCTTGCGCAGTGGGAAGTCGCCAAGAAGGAGGCATCGGATGGCCAGCGTGATCTTCAGTCCTCGCCCGAGCCGGACGCGCCAGAAGAGGTTTCAGGCGAGGTTCAGCCGGATGGGGGAGGGTCTGCCGAGGTTGCCGCAGATGACAGCGGCCCAGATGACGACTCCGCGACCGGGACCGCCGGCAGTGTTCCCGGTGGGGACGGACACGCGGACACCCGGGTTCCCCCGCAAATCTCCCCCGAGCAATCGGGGCGTATCCAGGAGGCGCTGAGCATCCTGGATCATTCGAACGACGATCATTGGACGCAGGACGGGAAGCCCGCTGTGTCAGCCGTGTCTGAGGCCCTGGGTGAGAATGTATCGCGTCAGGTGCTGGACCTGGTTGCGCCCGACTTCACCCGTCCGGTCCAAACTGACCAACAGGAGAGTTGACCGATGCCTGCATACATCGTCCAAGCGGCCCATCCGCATCACGTCTCTAGCGGAAATGTCCGTCTCGTTAATGCTGCGTCTGCCGCGGCTGCGCGGGAGATCGCTGCGTGCTTCCGGTCTGGCGAGCGCGGGCAGTGGCCGGCTTCGACCGTGACCGAGATCGCCGCTCCGGCTGACTTCGCCGGTTGGACTTTCCGCGTTGTTGTCAATTCTCCGGCTGGTGTTGATGTTGCGGATGTCACGCACACAGGAATCGCATCCGATGGCCTGGATGAGGTTGGCGATGCGCTTGTGATCCTGCTCAATGCCACGGCGTCGATTGCGAACGCCGCATATGTCGGCGCCACCCAAACTCTGACGATTGCGTCTGGTGCTGGTGGTGATGATCTGGG
>JAJCZP010000120.1 GCA_029262315.1 Deltaproteobacteria bacterium
GCCGAGGTGCGCGAATGCGGTCACCAGTGAGGTGCCGTAGCTCGGCTGCACCTCGAGATAGGTCCCCCCGTCGGTGAGGCGAGCCAACACGTCGGCCATGTCGTAGCCGCGCTTCACGTTGCGCGGAATGACGTCCAGGATGTCGTCGAGCCGACGCTCGGTAGTCTCGGTGGTCGCACGGGGCGCGGTCCCGGAATCGTTCGTCGGCAAGAACGAAAGGAAGCGGCGTGCCAGTGTGAACGCCTCATCCTCGTTCGCGGCGAGATTGTGGGCCACGCCGCTCTCGGTCGTGTGCATCGCAGCACCACCGAGCGCGTCGGGCTCTACCCGTAGTCCAAGCGCGGCCTCGACGAGCGGCGGCCCCGCCGTGAACATGGACGCACCCGCGACCATGATGATCAGGTCGGCGAACACGCCACTGAGCGCGCCGTGCCCCGCCGACGCGCCAAGGACCAGCGTCACCACTGGCACGTGTCCCACGAGATCGGCGATGACCTGCAAGTCGTTGGGCGCGTAGGGATAGCGCTCGAGTGCATTGCTCGCGCGCTCTCCCGCGCCGTCGAGGAGGAGCAGCAGTGGGAGTCGCTCCTGCGATGCCAGTAGGGCCAGACGCGATCGCTTGGCGTGCGTTCCATGACCGATCGAGCCACCCTGGACGGAGAAGTCTTCGGCCAGAACGACGACAGGACGGCCATCGATCCGGGCAGTCCCACCGACCACCGCGTCGGCCGGCACCGCGGCGCCACCTCCCGGATGTGCCGATCCAACCAGAAGGCCGACCTCGGCGAAGGTCCCCGGATCGCACAACCGGTCGATACGCTCGCGCGCGTTCAGACGGCCCCGGGAGGCTTGACGCCCCAAGCGCTCGACTCCACCCATCGCCCTGGCAGCCGTGGATCGAGATTCGAAGTCTTCGAGTAGGTCACTCCAGTCGCGCGCCATCAGGCCCTCCCGCCGTCACCACGCCCCGGAAATACTGCGGATTCAGGGTGGTTTTCAACGGCGCCATTCCCACGTATTCCTGTGGGAGCACCGCCCACGCCCTCAGCGCCCGGCGGCACGGACACAGGAGGAAGCTCATGACGCGACGCCCGACATCTCTGATCGCTCTGGCAATGACCATGGCCCTGCTCGCCACGCTCGCGATCTCGGAGGCACGAGCGGAGACGACACCCGGACTCACACCGATCCCGTCCGAGTACGTCTGCATGATGAACGACAAGCGCTTCGCCGAGCCACAGATCCCGGTCGAGGTCGAAGGCCGCACGTACTACGGATGTTGCGCGATGTGTAAGCAGCGCCTGAGCAACGATCCGAACGCCCGCGCCGCGGTCGATCCGGTGAGCAGCGCGCGCGTCGACAAGGCAACGGCCGTCATCGGCGCGGCGGCGAACGGACGCGTGTTCTATTTCGAAAACGCCGCGAATCTGGCCACGTTCTCGGCCAAGCTCTCAGCCGCGCCCCCGCAAGGCACGGTCCATCAGTAGCGGCGGCACCACGGCCCCGGATCGCTGAGCGCCCCGGGGTCGTGACCGGAAGACGCCCCTCGCTCTAGTAGATCCCCGGGAGCGTCATCGCGACCTCGTAGAGTCCCTCTTGCGCGGTCACGTAGAGCGTACGCGCGTCCGTACCACCAAACGCGCAATTCGTTGGGAGTCGCGGAAACGCGATCGAGCCCCAGTTGTCGCCCCCGGGGGAGAACACCTCGACGACCCCGGCCCAGGTCGCAACGTAGATGTTGCCCACCACATCGACGCACATGCCGTCCGGAATGGTGAGACCACTGGCGAACACGCGCTCGTTCGAAAGCGAACCGTCGAGCGCGACATCAAAAGCGAGCACCTGGCCAGAAATGGATTCCGCCATGTAGAGCGTCGTCTCGTCGGGAGAGAGCACGACGCCGTTCGGACCCGTCGCCGCGGCAGCCCCCATCCACTCGGCCGTAGGGATCCCGCCCGACACACGGTAGAGCCCGTTGAACGCAATCTCCCGATCCAAGGGATCGGCGAGCCCGAAGGGTGGATCCGTGAAAAAGAGCACGCCATCCGAACGGACCGCGATGTCATTGGGTGAGCTGAAGGCGTCACCCATGTAGGTGGAGACGACCGTCGTCACCGTCCCGACGCCGTCCGTGCGACTCACCCGTCGTCCCGCATGTTCACACGCTAGTAGGTCGCCGTTGATGTCGTTCGCGAGTCCGTTGGCCATATCGCTGGGTGTCCGGAAGACGTCGATGGTCGAGGGCGGCGTCAGCCGATGAATCGTGCTCGCCGTCACATCGGTGAAGAGCAGCACACCGCCGCCCGGCCGCCAACGCGGCCCCTCGGTAAACGTGAACGTCTCCTGGATCGCACTCGCCGATCCGATACCCACCATCGGGTTGCACAACCGGACGATCTCGACGTCGTCGATGAAGGTATAGTCGGGCGTCGGGCCGCCCGAGATGATCGAGCTCCACGAGTCGGCGACGATACCACCGCTCACACCCTGGAGACTTGGCGACGCGTCGACGTGCTCGACGTCCCAGTCGGCCGGCTCGGCGCTGGCCTCGGGCCACATCTTGGCGCGCAGCATCGTCGACGTAGCGTCCGTCTGATGGACCCGGAAGCGCACCCGGTAGCGGGTCCCATCGACGATCGTCTGCGTCATGTCGATCAGCATCTGCTGCTCGATGCCGTTGATCTCACGCCACACACCGATTCCCTGAAAACCGCGGAAGCCTTCGATGAAGACGCCGTAGCCCTCCCCCAACGGCACCCCCTGGTCGAGGTAGCCCCCGTTCTGCCGCACGTAGAAGCCGACCCCTTGCTGCAGGATGTCCTCGAACTCCACGGTAAACAGGACCTCGACATCGCTCTCACCCAGCGGCGCGTAGAGACGCGCGAGCGAGTAGCCGCTCAACGTCGGACGGAAGCGGGCGCTCCCGCCCTGAATGTCGGCCACGTCGACGCTGCCGATCGGCGTCCACGGCGCAGGCCACGGATCGCCGTTCGAGCCCGTGAAGGTCTCGCTGTACTCGATGTTCCCGCAATCGGGCGTTGGCGTCACCGTCGGTGTCGGCGTCACCGCCGTCGAGGTCGGCGTGGGTGTCGGTGTGCCGCCCACGGGCGATTCGCACTCGACGGGCAGCGTCAGCCCCCACGGCACCGCCAGCCGGTCCACACAGTCGACTTCGAATCCCGTCACGCAGTCGACGCAGGCCACCAGGTCGGCAAGCGTAGTAATCGCGCCGCTGCAACTTGTCGGAGCGTCAGGCACCGTCACGTCGGCACAACTGGCCGCAAAACCGATCACGCCCGGACTGAGATCGTCGGTGCCCCCGGTCCCCGGAATGCCGTGCACGGGATCATCACAACCGCGATCGTCGCCACCGCAGGCTTTGCAGATCTTGGCGACCTTCTTCGACTCGGCCTTGGCGATCGCGGCCACGGCCTTCCCATCGCCCGGCGCAGGACACGGTCCGGCGACCTTGCCCTTGGCCACGGCGTCCCAACATTTTGAGAGGGCCTTGGTGCGCTTGGCGAGGAACTTCCCCGTCTCCTTGCCGATGGTCCGCTGGCACTTCAGGATCGCCTTGTCGCCTGTGGGGAGGAGATCGTCGAAGTAGAGCGCGCGTGTGCGTTCGGCACCCGCGTCTGCCGCGCACTCCAGGCAGTCGATGACATCGCCGCAATGGACCAAGGCATTGGAGCAGCCAGATCCGACCGGGTCCGGACAGTTGCCGAGATCCCAACCGATGCTCGCGAGCGAGTCGTCATCACCCCCGCCACACACACGATCGGCTCCGCCACAAGCTTTGTCGATGAGCTTCCGGAGCTTGGCCGACGCCTTCGCGAGATTGCTGGCCTGGTCGGTCTCGCACACCGTAAGAGGAGGCAACTTACCCGTCACCTTCTTGTCCTCGCACTTACCCAGTACCTTCGCGCGACTCTGAAGATACTTCGAGGTCGCTTTGGTGATCGTCGAGTTGCACTTCGCAGGCTCGGCGGACGCGGGTCCAACGACGACAAGAAGAATCAACGCGGCAAGCGGCACACAGGACAAGGATCTCATGCTTCCTCCCGGGGGGAGTACTCCGTCAGCGGGACGGGCTTCCCTGAGCGCGCATCCTACGACACCGGCATCGGCACCGAAAGAGTCTGGAAACAGCGCGTGCACCCGCCATACGAGGTTGTATCGCAGGTGCGCAAAACTACGAGATCAGCGAGACGCGCCTACCAACCGATCGCTTTCACCTGATCTGGGCGTGCCCTCAGAATACGGTCGTGCACCGCGCTCCAGCATGCCCCCGTACGCGGGTTCCGTAGCTGCGCCACGAGTGGGCCCTCGAGCGGAAGCGTGGGCATATGGAGTTCAGCGCCTTTCCCCTGGACTATCACCTGGGCGCGACCCGCCGCCCCAGCCTTGAGCGAGATCTTCGAGAGGCCACTCGGGCTACGGCGGTCGTAGTACTTGAATCCCCTCCGCCCCTCCTTCCAGCATGGCCGCGGGCGCCGACTGCCGCATCTGATGTCAGCGCGAGTGCGCGCCTCGAGGACGAGACCGCGCACCGCGTCGTAGACGCACAGTTCGTAGTCGATCGCGAGCACCGAGTCGGCGAAATCGGCTTTGCCCATCGCCACGCCCTTCGACCAGGTCCATTGCACGACGTCGCGGCTGTCGACACCGCGATCGCGCAGCAGGAGCTTCGCACGCCGTCCGTCGAGAGAGGGGTGGCAGCCCTCTTCCGGTAGCGCCGGACATCCCCCACCGGGCGTCGCCGTGGGCTCCGGTGTGGGCATCGCCGTCGTGAGCACCGTGACGGTAGCGACGGGAGTAGCGCTCGCGGTCGGGGTCGAAGAGGCCGTGACGGTAGCGGTCGGCGTTGGCGTTGAGGTCGAAGTTGCGGTCGCCGTCGGCGTGGCAGTCGCCGTCGGCGTGGCCGTCGCCGTCGGTGTGGCGGTCACTGTCGGCGTGGCAGTCGCTGTCGGCGTGGCAGTCGCTGTCGGCGTGGCAGTCGTCGTTGACGTGGCCGTCGCCGTCGGTGTGGCGGTCGCTGTCGGCGTGGCAGTCGCTGTCGGCGTGGCAGTCGCCGTCGGCGTGGCCGTCGCCGTCGGTGTGGCGGTCACTGTCGGCGTGGCAGTCGCCGTCGACGTCGCGGTCGCCGTTGGTGTGGCAGTCGCCGTTGACGTAGCAGTCGCCGTCGGCGTAGCAGTCGCTGTCGGCGTGGCAGTCGTCGTTGACGTGGCCGTCGCTGTCGGCGTGGCAGTCGCCGTTGACGTGACAGTAGGCGTCGGCGTTGATGTGCCCGTTGGAGTCGAGGTTGGCGTCGTCGTCGCGGTCGGCGTTGGGGTCTCAGTGGCCGTCGGCGTCGGGGTCGCGGTGGGCGTCGGCGTCGGGGTCACTGTCGCCGTCACTGTTGGCGTCGCGGTTGGCTGTGGCGTGCTTGTCGCCGTCGGCGTCGCGGTAGGCGTCGGCGTCACCGTGACCGTCACCGTCGGGGTCCCGGTAGGCGTCGCTGTCGGCGTTGGCGTCGCGGTGGGCGTGGTCGTCGGAGTCACCGTCGCCGTCACCGTGGGAGTCGCGGTTGGCTGCGGCGTGCTCGTCACCGTCGGTGTTGGCGTCGCGGTGGGCGTCGTCGTCTGGGTCACCGTCGGCGTCGCGGTGGGCTGCGGCGTGCTCGTCGCAATCGGCGTCATTGTCTGCGTCGGGGTCACCGTGGCCGTCACCGTCACCGTCGGAGTCGCGGTCGCGGTAGCGGTCGCGGTGACAGTCGGCTGCGGCGTGCTCGTCGCGGTCACAGTGCTGGTCGGAAGCGGCGGCGGGGCAGTGAACGTGGGGGTAGTCGTCGGAATCGGAGTCGGGGTCAGGGCCTCGACCGGCGTTGCGGTCGCGGAGTCGGTCGGAACCGGTGTCGGCGTCGCCGTCGCGGAATCGCCCGGGCCCATGAACGCCCCGAACGCACGCGGGCCAGACCCGATCGGCACGGTCCGGACGACGGTATCGGTCACGCTGGCGATCACGGATACAGCATCCCCGGCGGTACTGCTGACGTACACGCGGTCGCCCGTCGGATGCGGCGCGATGCCCACAGGACCGCGACCGACCGGAATGGTCCGGACGACACCGTTGGTCGCCGGATCGATGACCGATACGGTGTCATCATCGAAGTTGCTGACGTACGCCCGCGAGCCATCCGCGAGCACGGCAATCGCGCGCGGCGAGCCACCAACAGCGATCGTCGCGATGACGGTGTGGCTCACGAGGTCGATCACCGACACGTCGTCGCTGCCGGTATTGGCCACGTAGGCCCGCATCATGATGGGATCGACCGTTACGCCATAGGGCTGGGTGCCGACGGGAACGCCGAAAAGCACGCTTGCCGTCGCCGTATCGATCACCACCACCTGCCCCAGATTGCGGACGGCAACGTAGGCGAGCGTGCTGGTGGGATCGAACGTGACGCCGCGGGGCTGAGGGCCGACGGGAATCGTCGTCACCACGCCCAGGGTCCCCAGGTCGATCACGGAGATGGTCCCGGAATTCCGATTGCCCACGTAGAGCTGCGCGCCATCCGGCCGGACCGCCGCCCCGAACGGCTTTGCACCGACGGCGATGGTCGCCACCGGCGCGTTGGTCGCGCTGTCGATCACCGTGACCGTGTCGTCACCCTCGTTCGGCACGTAGACCCGCGCTCCCGATGGCCCGACCGCGATCCCGAACGGCAACGTGCCCACGGGGATCGTCGCCACGGCCGTATCGGTTGCGGTGTCGATTACCGAAACGTTGCCGGCGTTCGTGTTGGGTACATAGGCGAACGGGCCGTCGAACGAATCGGTCGGGGTGGCCGTTGCGGTGACCGTAGGGGTCGTGGTCGGCGTCGGGGTCGCCGTAATCGTCGGCGTCGGCGTGACTGTCGCCGTTGCCGTTGGCGTCACCGTCACTGTGGCCGTCGCCGTCGCGGTCGCAGTGGCCGTCGGGACCACGGTCTGCGTGGCGGTGGCCGTCACGGTGGCGGTCGGGGTCGGAGTCACCGTCGGAGTCGGCGTCGGCGTCACGGTCGGTGGCGGCACCGGGGTTGCGGTCGCGGTGGCAAAACCCGCGGGCCCCATGAACGAGCCGAATGCGCGCGGGCCAGCGCCCACGGCCACACTGTGCGTGACGAGATCCGTCGTCGTATCGATCACCGTCACCGCGTCTCCAGCCGACGCACTCACGTACATCCGGTCGCCGCTCGGATGCACGGCGATTCCGACCGGACCGGTCGCAACCGGGATGGTCCGCAGCACGGCGTGTGTGCTTCCATCCAGTACGGTCACTTCGTCGCTCCCGACGTTGGTCACATACGCACGCGAGCCGTCGGGAAGTACGGCAATGGCACGGGGCGACTCGCCGACCGCGACCGTGGCCACGACCAAGTGACTGCCGAGGTCGATCACCGACACGGTATCGGCTCCGGTATTGGCGGCGTAGGCGTGACTCCCCGAGGGATGAACGGTCACACCGTACGGCTGCGAACCAACCGGCACATAGAACAGGATGGCGCTCGTAGCCGTATCGAAAACGGCCACCTGATTCAGATTGCGAACGGCGACGTACGCGCGGGTCCCGGTCGGGTTGAACGCAACCCCGCGAGGCTGACTCCCGACCGCGACGGTCGCGAGCACGCCGAGCGTCGCCGTATCGATCACCGATACCGTCCCCGCGGCGCGGTTCGTCACGTACAGACGAGTTCCGTCGGGGCTGGTCCCGGCACCAAACGGCATCGCGCCCACGGAAATGGTGGTGGTCACGGCGTTGATGGCAGCATCGACCACCGACACGGTGTCG
>JAJCZP010000121.1 GCA_029262315.1 Deltaproteobacteria bacterium
CAGCGCACTGCTCTCCTCGGCCATGCGGGCCTCGATCTCGTGAACCCCAGCGCGCAGGCTCGCAATCGCCTCGCTTCGAACCCGGAGGTCTCGATCAATGACTTGCAGGTCTATGAGCAGCTCGATCTGATTGCCCAAGAAGTCTCCTCGCACCCATCGTTTGAGTGGGCCCACCAGGACTCGAACCTGGGACCAACCGGTTATGAGCCGGTCGCTCTAACCAGCTGAGCTATGGGCCCGCCGCTGGGCACGACAGTCCAGAACGCGGGTATTCTGCATACCCCAGGGTGGAAAGTCCGTCAAAACGATCCGCTCATCCTTCTGAAAAATCTGTGAGATGCTTCCGCCGCGCGGGGTGGCGGAGCTTGCGCAGCGCCGTCGACTCGATCTGGCGAATACGTTCGCGCGTGACCGACATCGTCTGCCCGACCTCCTCGAGGGTGTGGTCCACCCGCTGACCGATGCCGAACCGCATGCGAACCACGAGTTGCTCCCGTGGGGACAGCGTCTCGAGGATTCGCTGGGTCTGCGCCCGAAGGTGCGTCGCCGCCACGGCTTCCGGGGGCGCAATCACCCTGGCATCCGGCACCAGATCCCCGAGCGCCCCATCGCCATGCTCGCCCACCGGCGTTTCGAGCGAAATCGGATCCTGCACGATGCCCACGACGCGTCGCACCTTCTCCACGGGAATCCCAAGGCGTTCGCCAAGCTCGGCCTCGGTCGGCTCGCGACCCGTCTCCTGGAGAATCATCCGCGCGGCGTGCGTCACGCGGTTGCTGGCCTCGAGCATATGCACGGGCACACGAATAGTACGTGCCTGGTCCGCGACCGCGCGGGTCACCGCCTGGCGAATCCACCAGGTAGCATACGTCGAGAAGCGGTAGCCGCGACGGTACTCGAACTTCTCGACCGCGCGCATGAGCCCGATGTTGCCTTCCTGGACCAGATCTAGCAGGGGCAATCCGCGCTGAACGTAACGCTTCGCAACGCTCACGACGAGCCGCAAGTTGGCCTCGACGAGCTGCGTCTTCGCGCCCTCCGCGTGCTGCTCGCCCTGACGAATCACTGCGACGACGCGGGCCAGCTCCTCGGCCGACACGCCCGCGGCCTGCTCGATCTGGTGGAGCTCCGTCAGGGCCGCACGGATCGCCGCGCCGAGGGCCTCAATCTCTCCGGGCGGCACACGCAGACGCGCAAGCACGCGCTCGGCCTCACGCACAACCGCACGCGGCAATCCCTCACGATCCTGAGTACATTCCTCGGCGCGGCGGGCGAGGACAGCGGCGGGCATGCCGTAGCGCTCCTCGTTGCGCTGCAGCACGCGCTGGCAGCGGGCCGCCGCGACGGCCATCGAGCGAATGACGCCGACGATGGCGGAGAAATGACGGCGCGCGAGCCCAATCGCCACCATCGCGTCGCTCCGCCGCTTGCGACGACTGACGCGGCGGGCCCCGGTGGTCGCGGCAATCGAGCCGGCCCGCGCAAGGCGTCGTACGCGCGCCACCCGCGACTGAAACAGGGCGAGCCGATCGGCGGGAAGCGGCGCCACGCCATCGTCGTCCGCGTCGCTCACCACCTCGTCGATCGTGATTTCCTTCCGCCGCACCGCGACGGCCAGATCTAGGACATAGGAGAGCGCGAGGTCACAGGCGAAGACCTCGTCCTGCACCCGAAGGCTCGCGGTCTCGATGCGGCGGGCCAGCTCGATCTCGCCCTCTCGTGTGAGGAGCGGGATGTGGGCCATCTCGCGAAAGTACCACCGCACCGAATCCACGCTGGCGACGGCGCGGTCGCCCTCGCCCTCGGCTTTCGCCTTGGCCCCGGGGATGTCGCCGACGCCGACACTGGGCGTCGCCGGATACGATGTGGGCTCGGCAACCACGTCGATGTCGTGATCGCCGAACAACGTCATCATCGCGTCGACCTCCTCGGCCGACAGCGCATCGGGTGGCAGCAACTGCTGGACCTCATCGACCGTCAGGAAACCCTGTCGCTTCCCGCGATCGATCAGCTGCCGCACTTCCTTCAGCTCGTGCATGTCCACGTGAGGGGCCTCGTTCGAGATTAGGTACGCTTTCCTTGGCGCAGCTCGATGTGTTCGCGCAACCCCTGCTCCACGAGTGCCTCATTTCCGCGGGCATCGTCGTCCCGAATGCGCCGGATGACCTCACGGCGCTCGGTCGCGCGCGCGCGTCGCTCGAGGGTCGCCAGGCAATCCGACACGATGCGCGCATTGGCTTCTTCGTCGGGCGCGTCGACCATGAGCCGCCCGGTGATCCGCGCCACCAGCTCCTCATCGAGATCGGACAGCACGATCGCCGCATCGGCCGGCTGTCCCGTCCGCACGCGCTCCGCAATGCGCTCGCCGAGCGCCCGCCACTCCTCGCCCTCGAAGAGCGCGAACGCGCCCTGGTCCTGCACACGAGGCGCCAGCGACGGCTGTCGGAGGATTTCGGTAATGAGCAGTTCCTCGGGACCGGCCGCGCCTTTGGGCGCACTGGGCCGCGGCCCGGCGGGCTGACCCGTCGGCGCGGAGCGCCGCAGCAGCTCTTCGGCCATGCCGAGGCGCTCCGCGGCACGACGAACCGACATGTCGTACGCAAACGGGTCGTCGATCTTCCGGACCAACTCGGCCACATGCGCCGCGACCAGTGCACGGGCAGGCACAGTGGTCGCGCCACGAGCGGCGCGGTCGAGATAGAAGTCGAACAGGCTCGTCGCGCCCTCCAGCAGGGACTTCACGGCCTCTGGGCCTTCGCGGCGGACGAAAGAGTCGGGGTCGTCGCCCGCGGGCAAGAAGGCCCCATGCCCCCACAACCCGGCTTCGAGAAAGATCGGCAAGCTCTTTTCAGCCGCCTTCTGCCCGGCGGCATCGCCGTCGAAGAAGACCACGATCTCCGGGGTCACACGCTTGAGCACGCGCAACTGATCGAGCGTCAACGCCGTCCCGAGTGATGCCACGACGTGCTCGATGCCGGCTTCGGCCAACGCCAGCACATCGAAGTTGCCCTCGACGACCAACGCCCGCTCTGCGGTGCGCATCGCGCTTCGAGCGACCGCCAGACCGTACAGATGCTTGCCCTTCGTATAGAGAGGCGTCTCGGGCGAGTTCAGGTACTTCGGCGCGTCCGGCCGGTCGCTCGGCGTCCCTGGCACCACGCGGCTCCCGAACCCAACGACGCGCCCGGACGCGTTCGTGATCGGAAACATCACGCGCCCCCGAAACCGGTCGTAGTGCCCACTGCCGTTCGTCCGCGCGACGATCAACCCGAGACGGGCTGCCTCGTCGAGTTCGTGGCGCCCTTCCCGAAGCCGGCGCACCAATACGTTGCCACCACCGGGCGCGTACCCGATGGCGTACTGTTCCGCGGTCGCGCGGCTGATGCCGCGCTCGCTCAGATACCGACGGGCGGGCTCGGCCTCGGCGCCCTCCCACAAATGCCGCTCGAAAAAACGCGCCGCCTTGTCGTTCAGCGCGAACTGCGCATCGCGACGCTCGCGCTCCGGATCCTCGACCCGTGCGGGCAGCGTGACACCGTAGCGCTCGGCCAGGCGCTCGACCACTTCGGGAAACGGCAGATTCTCCATCTTCGTAATGAAGGAGAAGACGTTCCCGCCAGCACCACAGCCGAAGCAGTGAAACATGCCCCGGTCGTCGTTGACGCTGAACGACGGCGTCTTCTCGGCGTGAAACGGGCAGAGGCCGACGTGGTTCTGCCCGACTTTACGGAGCGTGACGCTGGCCGAAACGATCTCGACGATACTGGCGCGATCCCGGATGTCGGCAAGCACGTCCTCGGGAATCCGGCCGCGCGTCGTCACCCTTCCGGCTCCTCGATTCCCGTGTGCGTCAACCCTGTCTCGGGTCCACGCTCGAGCAGTCCGGGCGGCATCTCGAGCCGGTGACTCGTCGGACGCGCATTGTGGCCGACTTCGTCGGCAAGGCCGATGAGAGGCCTGGCGAGCCGCGAGCCCTCGAGCGCTGACATCAAGCCTGGCGTGGGCGAGTACGCCTGCACCAAAAGCAGCGCGATCGCCGCCAGCGCCGCACCCTTCACGGCGCCGAACACCGCGCCCGCAAGACGATTTACTGGGGACAGAAAGAACACACCAAAGACACGGTGCACGATCGCCCCGAGGAGATTGGCCGCGAGGTCAACGGCGAAGAAAACACCGGCGAAGGAGAGAATGGGACGCGAACGCTCGGGAAACGACGAGGGGACGTAGGCTTCGGCCGCGGCGTAGGTGGCCGCGGCGACCGCGATGCCACCGATCAGACCGATGAACCCGAAGAACTCACGCGAGAAGCCGCGCCAAAACCCACGTAGGGCGAAGAGGATCAAGACGATGGTCAAGATCACGTCGATCCGGTTCACCCTGGTACGTCCCGCCTTGACGCGCTGCCGTCACCGCTTCCCCACCACGACCGCCACCAGTTCATGCCTTCCCGACGACGCCCCGCCGCCGGCCCGTACGATCTTTACCTCGTCTTTGGCACTCGCCGCCAGCCCAGGAGGGGGCAGCGAGTGCCAGAGACGATGTTTCACTACTCAGCGGCCTACTCAGCCACCATGCTGCGAACGGCTCGCCTTGCGTAGTGCACGCTTCTTCGCCGCCAGGGCTTTCTTCTTTTTCTTGACGCTCGGCTTCTCGTAGTGCTCGCGCTTGCGCAACTCGGAAAGGATGCCAGCCTTCTCGCATTGCTTCTTGAAACGCCGGATGGCGCTCTCGATCGGCTCGTTGTCCTTGACCCTCACTCCGGCCATGAATGGATCACCCCCCTCCGATGGAACCTGCGGAACGTATGCGGAACGTGTACAACTCTGGTGCAACGCCTGGTGCGGCTTCTCCTGAAGCTTCGTGTGATACGGTGAAGCTTCTTAGAGTGATTTCGCTTCCGATGATGCGGCCCGCACACAAATGCGCGCTCGCGCGGGACGGTCGAGTACTGTAGAGCAATCTCAAATGGAGTCAAGAAAATCGCCCCTGACGCGCCCTCGCGGCGGCCGCACCACTGGAAAAAACGCCGCCAAGCCCGACGACACGACGAGCTTCACGCTGCCGAACGGCCTCCGTGTCCTGGTCCACGAGGATCACTTCGCACCCGTCGTCGCCCTACAGGCCTGGGTGCAGGTCGGTGCCGCCGACGAACACGATCGCGAGGCCGGTGTCGCGCACGTACACGAGCACATGCTCTTCAAGGGCACGGCGCGTCGCGGCGTCGGCCAGATCGCCGCGGAGGTCGAGTCGGCGGGCGGACACATCAACGCCTTCACGACCCCGGACCACACGGTCTACCATCTCGTGCTTGCGGAGCGACACTTCGGCACCGGGCTCGACATCCTCTCCGACGCCCTCCGGAACTCGACCTTCGACCCCGACGAACTGGCCCGTGAGCTCAAGGTCGTCCTGGAAGAGTGGAAGCGCTCGGAGGACATGCCGGTCTCCCGTGGCTACGCCGAGCTTTTCCGGAAGACCTTCCAACGACACCCGTACGGCCGACCGGTCATCGGTTGGCGCAAAACCATCGAGAGCTTCGACCAGGCGATGGTCCTCGACTTCTTCCGACGCTGGTATCTGCCGAACAACACCGTCCTCGTCATCGTGGGCGACGTCCGTGTCGCCGACACGCGTCGTCTGGTCACCAAGACCTTCGGCCCGTGGAAGCGAGGCGTCATCCGGCGCCGTTCGCGGCCAGTCGAGCCCGCCGCCACGCGTCCCCGATTCGCCGCGATCGACATGCGGGTGCAGGAGCACCAACTCATTCTTGGATTTCCCATCCCCGGTGCCGCCGCACCCGATACCGTCGCCCTCGATCTCGTGTCGTACATTCTGGCCGGCGGGGAGAGCACGCGCCTCGTCCAATCGCTCGAGGCCGAGAAGGAGCTGGCGAACTCGATCTCGGCATCCGCCTACACACCACCCGACCCAGGGCTCTTCGTCATCCTGGCGTCACTCGAACGCCGCAAGATCAAGCGTGCGGCACGCGAGATCATGACCGAGCTGGCGCGCATGCGAAACGAGCTGGTGAGTCCGGCCGACCTCGCACGAGCGCGCGACAACCTCGAAAGCGAGTTCGTCTACCGGAAGGAGTCTGTCCAAGGACGGGCGCGCCTCCTGGGGTATTCCCAATGCGTGTTCGACGATGCGGACTACGAGCATCGCTATCTCGCCGGCCTGGCCGCCGCGACGCGAGAGGATCTCCAACGCGTAGCGCGCACCTACCTCGACCCCGACCGGCTGCTCGGCATCCTGGTCGGCCCCGACGCGAAGCGGTTGGTGCCCAAAGCGGAGCTCACCACGCGCAAACGTCCACAGAACGGGCGTACACCGCGCACCGCACGGCCAACACGCCCCGCACGCGGCGGCAGCGACATCCATACCCGTCGGCTCCCGAACGGCGTGCGCCTCATCGTCAAGGAACATCGCGGGGCGCCGCTGATCGCCCTGCGCGCGGCAACGCTCGGCGGCCTGCTGCTCGAGCGCGCGCCAAACTCCGGCATCAACAATTTCCTCGCCGGCATGATGTCGCGAGGCACGCAGTATCACTCCCGCGCCATGCTCGGCCGCGCGATCGAATCCCTCGCAGGCTACCTGGACGCTTTCTCCGGCCGCAACTCGTTCGGCCTGCGCGGCCAGTTCCTGTCGCGCCACGTCGAGGAGGCCTCGGATCTCTTCCTCGAAATGCTCCGCGCGCCGACACTTCCACTCGACGAGGTCGAGAAACGGCGCCGCGAAGTTCTCGTCCACCTCGCGCAACGAGACGACGAGCCGGCACAGAGCGCCGTCGAGCTCTTCTACGAAACGCACTTCCCGCGCCATCCCTACGGGATGCCGATGGGCGGCAATCGGCAGGCGGTCCAACGCTTCACGCGGGCGCAACTCCTGGCGTACCATCGACGACTGCTCGCGCCCGAGCGACTGGTGATCTCGGCCGTCGGCGATGTCGACGCGTCGTGGCTTCTGAACCGACTCGAAACCGGGCTCGGCGACCTCGGCCGCGTTGCACCCCTGCCGCTCCCGGCACCGGCGGCGCGCCCGGTGGGCACGCGGCGCGTGGCGCGAAAGCTCGACCGCAAGCAGACCCATTTCGTCCTCGGCGTCCGCGGCTGTCGCATCGCAGACGCAGATCGCGTGGCACTCAAGCTCGTCGAGGCCGTGCTGTCCCGCCAGGGCGGACGTCTCTTCCTCGAACTTCGCGATCGCCAGGGCCTCGCGTACTCGGTCTCCGCCTTCGCGTCCGAAGGGGTGGCACCCGGTATATTCGGCGTGTACTTCGCCTGCTCACCCGACGTCCTCGAGCACGCGATTCAAGGTGTGCTGGCGGAATTCCAGCGACTGCGGGACGAGCCAGTCGGTGTCGACGAGCTGGACGACGCCCGGCGCTACCTGCTCGGCAGCTACGACATCTCACTACAAACCGACGGCGCACAGGCGGACGAACTCGCGTTCAATGAAGTGTACGGACTCGGCCTCGATGGGGGCACCCGCTACCGCAAGGCACTGGCGAAGGTCACGCCGGCGATGCTCCAGGCCGCTGCCCGGAACTTCCTCACCCCCGACACCTACACGCTCGCGGTCGTCGGGCCGGGCGGGCGGGCACGCGGCACGCGCCGGTAGTACTGGGCGCCTCGCATCCGGCGCGCGAGCAGTGTGGCCCGGCGGGCCAGAAAACCACCGGAGACGCGGGACGTCCGAAGAGCGCGGCGTTCGCCTAGCGGCTCGACGCTACTTCGGCGACGAGGCGCGCGGGGTGGTCACTGAACATCGCGTCCACGCCGAGTGCTCGCAGCCGGCGCATGTCGCCGGGCTGGTTGACGGTCCAGACCCACACGCCGAGACCACGACGATGCGCCTCCTCGACGAGGGCTGCGTCGACGAGCTTGCGGCGCGGCACGACGCAGCCCGCGCCGAGCTCCTCCGCAAGCGCCATGGCGGCCGAGACCGGCGCCCGTTGGCACAGCATGCCGAGTCGCGCCCAGCCCGCGACGCTGCGCACGCCACGCACGGCCTCCGTATGAAACGACGAGAAGACCACGCGCTCCATCGCGCCACACTCCTCCACGAGTGCGGTCACCGGGCGCTCGATACGGCCCACGTCCTCGGCGCTCTTGAGCTCGACGTTAACGAGAGCGCGGCCGGCCACCAAATCGAGGACATCGATGAGCCGTGGAATGCCGAGGCCCCGAAAGCGCTCGTTCTTCCAAAGCCCCGCGTCGAGACGACGCAACTCCGCCCACGTGTGGGCGCAGACCGGCCCAAGGCCGTCGGTGGTACGCTCGAGAGTCTCGTCGTGAATCACGACGAGCTCCCCATCGGCGGAGAGCTGGCAATCGAGCTCGATCGCGTCGACACCGAGCGCCAGCGCCTCTTCGAACGCCCGCAGGGTATTCTCCGGAAAGTCGGCGGATGCGCCCCGGTGGGCGATACGCATGCAGCCGGCGGTCGCTCGTGCCCATGTCCCAGCCACGATGACGCGGGCGTACTCGGATTTGGCACGAAAGGCGAACCCGTGGCATAAGCCGGCGCGGCGCGTCTCGACCCATATGGACCGGGTCCGCCACGAAGGTACCGCGACGGTATGGCGAGGCAGGCGGCAGCGCGCACGGGATCGTCCACACCCGACCAGTCGGCCTGGTTGGAGGTGACCATCCGGGTACCGTCAGCAGAGGCCGAGCGCCTCGGGGCCCTGCTCGTCGCCGGCGGGTCCGAAGGCGTCATTACGGGCACGCACGAGCTCGGCCGTGGGACGCGGCGCCGAGTCCACGAGACTGTCCGTGGATTCTTTCCAAGCGCGGACCCGATTCGCGCGCGACTCGCGGTCGAAGCCGCCCTGAACGATCTCCGCGCTGCCCCGGCTGCCGCCCAAGTACGCGGCAAGCCGCGTCGACCCACAACGGCGGCGTCGCCGCTGAAGGCCCACTGGCTCACGCTCGACGAACGCCTGTGGGAGATGGACTGGCGCGAGCACTTCCAGCCCATCGCCGTCGGCGCGGCGCTCGTCATCGTCCCGCC
>JAJCZP010000122.1 GCA_029262315.1 Deltaproteobacteria bacterium
CGCCTGGAACCGCACCCCTTCGGCGCGCAGCGCACGGCGTGGATCATTCGAGCGGCCAAGCAACTGCAAACGACGTACGACCTCGCGATCTCCGCCCACAACGAACTCGACCTCGGCCGACGCGCCATCCAGTACGTCCACCATCCCGTCTTCGACGTCGTCTACGAGCGGCGACAGATCATGCAGAGTTCCCCCTGGACGCGAGCGCTCTGGACGCGCCTGAAATACCGCTACCGCCCGTGGTGGCTGATCAGCGGCTACTCGTTCGCGCGTATGCGGAACAACGTCACCCTGGTGAACTCCGACTGGACGGGCAGGAAGGTACGTCGCATTTACGATGTCCCTACCAGGACGCTCTACCCACCAACCGCTGGACCGTTTCGCGACCAGTCGTGGCACGAGAGAACACGGGGGTTCGTCTGCGCCGGCCGCATCGTCGAAGAGAAGCGGGTGCTCGAGATCATCGAGATCCTCGCGGCGGTGCGGGCGCGCACGCCGGACGTGTCTCTGACTATCGCCGGGATCCGAGGCAGCCGACCGGGCGATGCGCGCTACTACGACAGCGTTCGTCGTGCCGCCCACGAGCACCGAGATTGGGTCTCCCTCCACGAGAATCTTTCGCGTGAAGGAATGCTCGCCTTGATGGCGCGCCATCGCTTCGGCATCCACGGCATGGCCGCCGAGCACTACGGCATGGCCGTAGCGGAAATGGTATGCGCCGGGTGCATCGTCTTCGTACCAAACGATGGCGGACAGATGGAGATCGTCGGTCGCGAACCCCGCGTGTGCTACGACTCCACAGCAGACGCCGTCCACAAGATCGACGCCGTGCTCAGCGACCAGGCGCAACAGACCGACCTCCGAAGTCGGCTCCAATCGCGAGCCGGGATACTCTCCGCCGAGGAGTTCGGAGATCGGCTACGCACCATCGTGCGAGACTTCGCTTCCGAGTGACCAGAGACGCGCAATGGCCCACGTCACCGCGATCATCCCCAACTACAACCACGAGCGGTTTCTGGCCCGGCGCATCGAGACCGTACTCGGCCAGACCTATGCCGATCTCGAAGTGCTCTTTCTCGACGACGCCTCGACCGACTCGAGCATCGAGATCTTCAGCACCTTCGCTGACGACCCCCGGGTCCGAACGCACTACGGCCACGCCAACAGCGGATCGCCGTTCTCACAGTGGAACAAAGGCGTGCGCGAAGCGACCGGCGACTACGTCTGGATCGCCGAGTCGGACGACTACGCCGACCCGGACCTCCTCGAGACGCTCGTGGCGGTGCTCGACGGGCACCGCGAGGTCGGCGTGGTCTACTGTGATTCTCGGCTGGTCGATGAGCACGATCGCGTGATCGGCTCTTTCTTCGAACAGCCGGACGTACGCAATTGGATCGATACCCGCCGATGGCAGCACGACTTCGTGCGCAGCGGGCGCGAGGAATGCCTGACGTCGATGGTCGTCTTGAACACGATTCCCAACGCGAGCGCCGCGTTGTTCCGGCGGTCGCTGTACCAGCAAATTGGGGGCGCCGACGAGAGCTTCCGTATGGCAGGCGACTGGGTCCTGTGGTTCGACCTCCTGTGCCGCGCCGATGTCGCGTTCGTGGCCCGCCCCATGAACTACTGGCGCCAGCATCCCGATGCCATCCGGCACCGGCTGTACGATTCCGGCTTGGATATCGAGGAAGCATTCCGAGCGACCCTGCTCATGCAGGCGCGGCTGGACATTCCGCCCGAGCACCTCGAAACGGCGCGGGCGAAACTCGCGAGCTTCTGGTTCTGGCGCACCTGGGAGCGATGGCCCCGAATTTCGATGCGTCACATGCTTCGTGTCTATCAGTACGCGCGAACGCTCGATCCACAGTTGGCCCGACGGTTCTTCCGCGCGCTCGCACGGAAGCTTGCGCGCCGGATCGGTTGGTAGCGCCGCGCGCCGATGGAAGGCTGGCTCATTGGGCGATAGACTCACCCGATGACACGTACCCTCGGAGATGGGGCCGCTTGCCTGAAGGGCCGCACGATACGCGCGCGAGAGCGGTCGCGTCTGACCCTCTGCCTGCTGGCGGCGGTCGTCGGGCTACTCGGATGCACCCCGCGTGCCGTCGCCCCCGCGCCAACGGCACCCCGCTACGTCTTCTCCTGGCCCTTCATCGACACCGCGGGCCTCGCGCCCCGCGGCGGCACGAGTCACGGCGAACCCGTTTCGCTCGCCGCCACACCAGCCGCACCATGGACCGCACTCCAGGCCGACGGACTCACGGACGTCGAGCGCGATCGCGCGGCCATACTCGCAATGGCCGGCGACTTCCGCACGTCTTTCGACTTTCTCGAGACCGTCGTCTTCGCACCTCCGTACACGCCGGCACGACCGTATCGGTCATGGGGAACCGAGCGGGTCTATGTCATCGAAGATCGCGGAGACTTCATCGCGCTCCAGCACATCCTGGTGATGTTCGTGACCGACGATGCGGGGCAGCGCCAGGGTCCCTTCGTACAAAAGCACTGGCGACAGGACTGGCAGTACGAGCCACGCACGGTCTTCGAGTACCTGGGACATCGACGCTGGCGACGCCGCACGCTGGCCGCGAACACGCGGCAAGGCCGCTGGAGCCAGTCGGTCTACCAGGTCGACGACACCCCGCGGTACGCATCGCTGGGTCGATGGCAGCACGCGCCGTCGTTCTCCTCTTGGACGAGCGATCGCACTGACCGCCCGCTTCCCCGCCGCGAGCACACCGTCCGCAAGGACTACGATCTCCTCCGCTCGGTCAATCGCCATACCGTCCTCCCCAGTGGCTGGGTGCACGAGCAGGACAATCTGAAGCAGGCACAGGCCGAAACATCCCACGCCGCGGCAGCCACCAAGGCTCGCGAGATCGGCGTCAACCGCTACGAACGCATTCGAGAATTCGACTTCAGCGCCGGCGACGCGTACTGGCGCGCGACGCAGCCACTCTGGACCGAAGTCCGGCGCGCATGGGACGAGAGGATCGAGGCGGAGAGCACCCTCCGCATCGCAACGACCTGTGACGACTCGCCGGTGTTCATGGAGCTCTTCCGATACGCACAGCGGTTCGAGGGTGACGACCCTCCGTTGGCCGACGACACGCGCGCATTCGTGCGGCAGCTCCTCGAGTGCATCATCAGCTGACACAGCGCGTGCAACGACACTCTCGCGACTCTTCCCACCGATGGGGCTTTCCCATGACCGCGGTCCTCCTCTACCATAGACGGTGGGGGCGCTGATGCGGGTCGTTCGGATAGTCACCATCATAGGGATCGGAGTCGCCGCGAGTCTCCTCGCCGAGGCGCGGCCCGTCGCGGCAGACGCGCTCAAATGTCAGCGCACGATCTCGAAGGAAAGCGCCAAGCTCCTGGCCACCGTCGGTCGCGCACTCGGGAAATGCCACGATCGGGTGCTCAAGGAATCGCTCCCCCCGAGCACCGAATGCCGGGCCGAAACAAAGACGGCATTTACGATCGCCAAGGCCGAGAGCAAGGTTCGTGTGCGGATCGCCAAAGCGTGCGGCGGGGATGACCGTACCTGCGGTACGCTGGACGACATCCCGCTTGCCGCGCTCGCCTGGCCGGGCAATTGCCCGGACCTGACCGGCACCGACTGCACCGGCGCGATCGCCGACTGCGACGATATCGGCGACTGCCTCGCTTGCGTGGACGCTACGGCCATCGATCGTACCGTCGGGTTCGCAGCCCCGACCTCCTCGAGCGACGAGCGTCGTCGCTGCCAGCGCTCGGTGCTCAAAGAGGCCCTCCGCCTGTTCCAGACGAAGACCAAAGCGCTCGCGAAATGCTGGGACAGTCGCCACAAAGACAAGCACGCCAACGTCTGCCCCGATCCTGGTGACGGCAAGGCAGCGCTCGCCATTGCCAAAGCGAACGCGAAGTTCCGCACGAAGCTCTGCAAACAATGCGGCGGACCCGACCGTGCTTGCGGTGGCGGCGATGACCTCACACCCGCCGTCCTGGAACTACCCACGCACTGCCCGGCGGTCGCGCCCTGTGGCGGCCCCATCGACGACCTCGACGCGCTCGTCGACTGTCTCGTGTGCCTCACGGACTTCGACGTCGACTGTGCGACGACCTTGGCCGTGCCTGCTTTCGCACCGTATTCTCCGGGCTGTGCTCTTCCGGTGCCGACGCCGACACCCACCGCAACACCCACCGTGACCCCAACCGTCACGTCGACCGCACCGACGGCAACGCCGACGCCTGGCGGCGACCCCTGCGCCGCGACTTCCCCCGCAGGCCCCGTATTCTGGGTCGCCACCGACGGCGATGACGCCACCGGCGACGGATCGTCGAGCGATCCGTGGGCATCCATCCAGCATGCGGTCGATACCGTCCCGGACACGGCCACTATCCTCGTCCGACCGGGCACCTACACCGGTCGGCAACGCCTGCGACAGCAGTTCGCCATCGGCGTCGTCGTACGCTCCGAGATTCCGTATCAAGCGCGCCTGCGGCATGACGCGACGGTCGTGACATCCTTCAGCGGGCAGGGAATCACCCTCGAGGGGTTCGACATCGCGCATGATGGCCCAGGCGCGAGCGCGCTCGTGATTCAGGTGCAGGACACAATCGCCGGAAGCGAGGCGACGAGTCGTCTGATCTTCCGAAACAACATTCTGCACGACAGCTTCAACAACGACATTCTGAAGATCAACAACGGCGCGACCGACGTCACGGTCGAGCGCAACATCTTTTACAACCAAACGGGCTCGGACGAGCACATCGACATCAACAGCGTCGCCGACGTCATCGTTCAGGACAACATCTTCTTCAATGACTTCGCCGCAAGCGGACGGGCGAACTCGAACAACACGGGAAGCTACATCGTCATCAAGGACTCCAACGCCGGGAGCGACGCGTTTCTCGGGGCGGAGCGGATTACTGTCCGACGGAACGTCTTCCTGAACTGGGAGGGCAGCACGGGCAGCAACTTCGTCCTGGTCGGCGAAGATGGCCAGTCGTTCTTCGAGGCCCGCGATGTCCTGGTGGAGAACAACCTCATGCTCGGCAACTCCATGAACCGGATACGCGCCCCGTTTGGCGTAAAGGGCGCGCGAGACGTGACGTTCCGACACAACACCATCGTTGGCGACCTCCCCGCCAACGCCTACGCGATGCGCTTCAACCGTGAAGGACAGAATCTCCCGCACGAAAACCTCGCGATCTACAACAACATTTGGTCCGACCCGACCACGACGATGGCGGATCTCACCGACACCCCCATCGGCGATACGCTGTCGTTCATCCTCGACAACAACCTCTATTGGAACGGTGGCGACCCAATTCCTACCGACGGAAACGATCTCGTAAACGTCACTGATGACGCCGGCGCCATCGTCGGCGACCCCCTCCTTCCGAGCCTCGTCGGCCTGGTGACACCCGTCTGGGACCCCGTCTCCGAGACCTTCGATGGCGGCACGACCAGCACCTGTGCGGCCTTCGCCAACCTCGTCTCGACGTTCGGACACCCGGGAGCCACCGGCGCCGCGATCGATACGGCCCGTGCAGATCAATCGCCCAACCACGATATTCTCGGCACGCCCCGCGTCACACCGGACATCGGCGCCGTCGAGCGATGAGTCCGGAAACAGGAGGCATCATGAAGCAACTCGCGACAGCCCTTACACTGGCCGCGGTCGTGCTGGGATCTGGCTGTAGCGATCCTCCCGACAGCAACGACATGGCCACCGTCGAGACCACAGCGTCGCCTGAGGCGAAGCCCCAAGGAAAGCGAGCGCTCGGGGCCGACGATCGGAAGGTTTTGGCCAAGCGCATTCAGACGCTGGAGGTGCCGGAAGGTCAATCACGGCTCGCCGAGAACTGCGTCGCGGGCGCGATGAATGCGTGCGAGGCGCTGGCCGACGACTATCGAACGGGAGTCGGCGTCAGGAAGGATCCCAGGACGACCCAGCTCTTCTACGACTTCACGCGTCTCCTGGCCGAACAGTACTGTGACGAAGGCGGGGAGAACATCGACGGCTGCTCACAACTCGGGCGGATGCATTTCGAGGGCAAGGGCGTTCGGCAAAACCGCGAGTGGGGCACCACACTGCTCCGGAAAGGATGTGCCGGCGGTGACGATGCTGCGTGCGCCTACCTCGAAAACGAGGGCCTCGCGCACGCCAAAGAGTGAGCCTCAGTTTCGCCGCACCGTGGTCGACGCAGACTCGAAGATGGCATTCAGGTCGGCGAACGATGACGCGGTAGCGAGGGCCTCGAACGATCCCTCATCCCGAATGCTTTCCGCGGCGCGAATGAACGCCCCCCAAGCAACACGGGCGAGCGCGGAGCCAACCGAGATCCGACGCACGCCGAGCCCGGCCAGCCGTTCGACAGTCAGCCCAGACTGCGGACGGGACATCAAGACGTTCACGGGCCTCGGAGACACCGCGTCGACGATGCGCTTGATGTGCTCCGGATCCTGCACGGCAGGCGCGTAGAGACAGTCGGCGCCGGCTTCCGCGTAGGCCGCCAGGCGGTCGAGCGTCGTCTCGAGCGGCGTGGGATCGCCGACGAGCCACGCCTCGCACCGGCCAGTCAGCACGACCTGGCTGCCGGAGGCATCGATCGCCGCGCGTGCCGCACGCAGGCGCTCAATCGCCTGCGTGCGCGCAAACAGCGGACGCTCGGGATCGCCCGTACCATCTTCGATCGAGAGCCCCGCGACCCCGGTCTCGACACACGCCCGCACGCTCGGCCCGACCTCGTCGGCCGTGGCGGCGAATCCTTCCTGGAAGTCCGCTGTGACTGGCAGCGGCGTCGCCTGCACGATGTCGCGTACGTTCTCGAGCGTAGCCTCGAGAGAAACGGCGCCGACCTTGTCGGGCCACGCCCGCCCAAACGCCAAGCCCGCCGAGGTCGTCCCCAGCGCCTGAAACCCGAGGCGCGCGAGGACGACCGCGCTTCCAGCATCCCACGGATTGGGGAGGACGAAACATCCCGACTCGTGCATCTTCCTGAACCGCGCGATCTTCTCTTTGGCAGTGCTCACGACGTGCCCCTCCTGACATGTCTCTGGTCCCCGGGTGACCTCGAATACTCGGAATCCTGCCCGCAGCGCGGCCTTGGTGGTAGCACGCCGCGTTGTATCGCTTCGGGGGCTCCAGTATTGGGCGGACATGACGAAGAAAACCGCCGCGCCCGAGCGCTTCACCGGTTTCGCCGACCGCACGGGTCGGTTCTTCAAAGCACTCGCCAAGAACCAGGATCGCGACTGGTTCAAATCGCATCGCGAGGATTACGACCAGGGGTGGCTGAACCCTATGCTAGCCCTTCTCGGCGAAGTGCGGCACCGCGTCGAGCCGTTGTTCCCCGGCGAGGAGCTGTCGGAACCCAAGGTCTTCCGTATCTACCGCGACGTGCGCTTCTCGAAGGACAAGTCACCATACAAGACGCACCTCGGTGGGTACCTGGCGCTCGGCGGAGCGAAAGCCGGTCCGTCGATGATTGCCCTCCCGTATGTGCACATTGGGGCCGACGGGATCTTCGCGGCCGTCGGGCAGTACATGATGGATCCGTCGCAGCTCGCGGATTTCCGGGCGGGAGTCACTGAGGATGTTCGCGGCGGAGAACTGGCGACTCTGCTCCGGAAACTGACGCGTGGCGGCTTCGTCATCGGGTCGTACGAGCAGCTGAAGCGCGTCCCACGCGGAAGCGATCCTGATCATCCACGAGCGGAGTTGCTGAAACGCAAAGGGCTGGTGGTCACGTTCCCGCCGGTACCACGGGAGTTGCTCGTCTCACCGAAGCTCGTGGGATGGCTCGTCACCCAGACCAAGCGCACTGTACCGTTGGTGGAGTGGCTCGCGGCTGTGAGTTTATAACTGTTTGCCCCCGTGCGCGCGGCGCTCTGCGCCGTGCTCCGATGGGCGGCGGCGCGCAAAGCGCGGTTTGCGCGCCGCCCTGTTTGCCCCCGTGCGCGCGGCGCTCTGCGCCGTGCTCCGATGGGCGGCGGCACGCGAGGTGCTTGCGTCTCGTGGAGGATCGTGGGGAGAATCGCGGCCATGCGAATCTCGATGCAGAACGGAAGTTCCGAGGATGGACCGTTGGCGGGCGTGCGGGTGCTGGATCTCTCGACAGTCGTCTCGGGGCCACTCTGCGGTCAGGTGCTTGGCGATCTCGGCGCCGATGTCGTCAAACTCGAGGCGTTCAGCGGCGATACCACCCGGCGCATGGGCATCCCCGATGCCTGTGGCTTTACGGGCTGGTACCTCCAGTTCAATCGAAACAAGCGCGGCCTCGCGGTCAATCTCAAGACTGAGGGCGGGGTAGCCGTGGTCAAACGCCTGGCGCGTACCATGGACATCGTGCTCGAGAATTTTCGCCCGGGCGTCGCTGACCGGCTCGGCGTCGGGTACGACGCGCTCGTCGCCGAGAATCCGAAGCTGATCTACGCCGCCATCAGCGGCTTCGGACCCGATGGCCCCTATCGTGACCTCCCCGCCTACGACTCAGTCATTCAGGGTGTCGCCGGCTTCATGCCCACACAGGGGGGCGACAACGAGCCCTCCTTGGTCCGCTCAATCGCCGCGGACAAAGCGAGCGGCATGACGGCACTCTATGCCATCCTCGCGGCGCTCTACGCCCGCGAAAAGAATGGCGGACGCGGCCAGCGCATCGACATCCCGATGCTCGACAGCTGGATCGCCTTCATCCTCCCCGACGTTTTCCAGGATCGCACGTACAAGGCGGCGCCCGAGCCCGGACCAGGACTGAGCGTGCATCGCACGTGGGCGACCAAAGACGGGCACGTCGTCATGATGATCGTCGAAGATCACCAGTTCCAGGCCCTCTGCCGGACTCTCGAACGGGAAGACCTCATCGACGACCCGCGCTGCGCCGACCTCATCAGCCGGTTCATGAACGCGGCGACGCTTTTCGCCGATCTCGAAAGCGAGCTTCTGAAGTGGACCACGCAGGAACTCGTCGACCGTGCGCGCAAACTCGGCGCGCCCCTTGCGCCGGCCAACGGCATCCCCGAGATGATGCGGGATCCACAAGCGATCCACGCCGGAGTCGTCGTCGAGGCGGATCACGAGGAAGCGGGAACGCTCCGCTATATCCGCAACCCCGCGCGCTTCGCCGACACCCCGACCTCGCTCCGCGCCCATCCGCCGAAGCTCGGCGAGCACACCGAGGAGGTCCTTCGCCAAGCCGGCTACTCCGCCGAGGAGATCGGCACGCTCCGCGACGGAGGCGCGATCGCCTGACGCGTCGGTGGACCGTACTTACGCCACGAACGACGTGTCCCGCGTCAGGACGCGGGTGACGCGATGAACTCCTCGATCACGTCGATGGCGCGATCGCCCTCGGATTCGCCGGGCATGAACGCGTGGTTCTTGCCCTCGAACGCAACGAAGCGCGCGCCAGGAATCAAACCCGCGGTGTCGAGCCCGAGCTGGAACGGGACCAGGACGTCGTCGCGCCGGTGCAAGACCAGCGTGGGAACACGAACCTGACGCGCGAGCTCGGTCGAGTCCTCGCCAAGACCTCCCCAGAGGCCGGCCGCATCCTCCGCCGTCCCCCACAGACTCATCAGCTCGTCGAACAAGCTCAGCTGTAGATCCGTACCGTCGGGCACGATGAGACTGACGAAGTAATTGCGATAGGCGGGCTCGTTCGTCCCCCAGTGCTTGCGGATCAGGCTCGAGGTCGCGGCGAAGGTCTCATCGTCGAGGGGCTTCCGAAGGATGGTGCCGTAGAGGATGAGATGGCTCACGCGCTCAGGGTGACGGACGGCGTATGCCATCGCGGTCGGCGTCCCCGCGGAAAAACCCCACAGCGCGAAACGATCTAGACCGGCCGCATCGATGACCGCTTCCAGGTCTTCGAGGCGCTTAGCCGCGCTGTGCTCCACACTCCGCTCCGAAAGGCCGAATCCACGCCCATCGTAGTAGACCATCTGATGATGCTCCACGAACGAGGTCAAGCGTCCGACGGGACCAATAGGACCATACTCCAAGTGGGTCGACCAGACCTGCGCCTGCACGATCGGCGGTCCAGTCCCGACGCTCGCATAGGCGATCCGGGTCCCATCCGCGGAGCGGACGAAAGCGATGTCACGGTCGAGTACCGGTGCGAGGGCTCCAGGAATTCGCAGTACGGCTTTGGCAACGAGCGCATAGATAAGCTCCGGTTTCGCGATGAATACACCACCCATCACGAGCATCACGACTGCGATCGCAGCACCAAGCCTGCGAAGCATTCGGCCTGCGGAACGCGCGGAGCTTCCCGGGGCCTCGATGCCACCGCCTTCGGCCGCCGATCGGAGCGACCACACGATGATCGACCGATTCACGTTCTTCATCTTGGGAGCCCCGATGCGCTTGGCCTCGATCCCGGCCTGATTCCGCACCTGATCGTACACCGTCTCCGAGACGTAGATGTCGCCGGCCTCGGCAAGCCCGCACACACGAGACGCGACGTTGACTCCATCCCCGACGATACGATCGCCGGACTCGATCACGTCGCCGACGTGCAGGCCGATGCGAATGCGCAGGCCCTCCGCAACAGCCGCCGACTGAATCTCGGCCGCGCACGTCACGGCGTCGACCGCGCTCCCAAAGGTCGACAGCGTGCCGTCCCCCTCATACTCGAGACAACGACCGCCGTGCCCGTCCACGCAGCCACGAATGAGTTCCCGGCTGCGACCCACAATCTGGAGCGCGCGCGCCTCGTCGGCACCCATCAGCGCCGTGTATCCGACCAGATCGGTGAACATGATGGCGGTCAGCCGGCGCCCAGCCTCTGGCATACGGCGAACTCTATCCCCCCGCGAACGAAGGTTGAAGGCGAACGACCTACCCGCCCGCAAGAACCTGCGCGGCGCTCCGAGCTATCTTTCTCAGCACGGCTTTCGGCGTCCCCGAACGAGCCCGGATCGCCAGGCTGTGAAGAATGGCCTGAGCCATTCGTGCGGCTTCCTTGGGATCGCCCTCGGCTGGATACTGTCCATCCTCTTTGGCCCGAGCGAAACGAGCGGCGAGCACGTCATCGACCTCAGCGATGAGTCGTTGCAGGCTTTGCCGTATCCGCGGATGCTCGACCGCCTCGACGGGCGCCGTACACATGACGAAGCACCCCGGAGCGGGATCGGACGTGAAGTACACGTCGAGCGCGGCATAGTAGAAGCTCGTGAGCGAAGCCGACAAATCCGACTCGGCGGCCAGGGACGCCATCGCCGCAGTCTTCACCGCAGTCGCGAAGCGCGCGAGCGTCTCCCGATAGACCGCCTCCTTGTCGCCAAAGGCGTTCGCAATGCTCGGGCGGTTCATGCCCATCGCGGCGGCAAGCTCGTCGAGAGACGTTGCGGCGAATCCCCGGGCCCAGAAGAGCGTGGTCGCGTGGTCGAGGACGGTATCGGGATCAAACTTCCTGGGCCGGCCTCTCGAGCGACGGCGTGGACTTTCGGCGCTTTGTGTACCTGTTCGCATAGAATTGATTGACTCCACTATTATTGTTCGATACTGCACATAATTACGAAGTCGCTCGGACTCGTCAAGTGAATCCAGGACGGCAGGAGACCAGCGTGGCAAGAATAGAACATCCCAAGAGTCCCCTCATCGCGAAGCTTCGCGGCGTGCACCTCTTCCACTTCGAGGGCGCACCGTGCGCCCAACGGGTTCGCTTCGCGCTCGCCGAGAAGGGACTCATTCGCGGACAGGAAGTTCCCTGGAACGCCGATACACCCGCGAGCCTGGAGGCCAGCCGCGACACCTGGGTCAGCCGGCACGTCTCCTTGATCAAGAAGCATCACCTCACCGACGAGTACGCCGCCATTCAACCGAACATGGTCGTACCCGCGCTCGTGCACGACGGCAGACTCTACGTCGAGTCGATGGAGATCATCGAGTACCTCGACGAGACGTGGCGACCGAATCCTTTGATGCCCACGGACCCCAACGCCGCCGCGCTCGCGCGCTCACTGGTCGAGGAGGGCAAGCGGCTTCATGTCTCGGTTCGCTACGTGTCCTTCCGCTGGGGCTTGGGGCGATTCGGCAAGCTGAACGCGAAAGAGGAAGAAACCCTACGGCGACTCGAGCCGGTGGGCTCACCCGAAGAGCTGGCCGGCTTCTACGGTCGCTACGACCGGGGTACGATCGCGGAAGAGACCTTTCACGAGCATCTCGACGCCCTGGAACGCGGCTACGCTGCGCTCGAGGAATTGCTGACTGGCGATGGGCGCCCGTTCCTGACCGGCAAGGCCTTCTCGGTCGCCGACATCATCTGGGCCATCAAGGTCCTCCGCATCCACGAATGCGGCTATCCCTTTCAGCGAAACTTTCCGGCGCTCTTCGCGTGGTTCGCCCGGGTTTCGCAGCGCCGCGGCTTTCAGGATGGCGTCATGCAGCGTCACCGAACACTGAACAGAGCCTTTCGCGTCAAATCGACAATCGAAAACATGCTCGGCGTCGGTCTCCAACGGGCAAGTCAGCGTCAGATGCGCGGATCCGGGTCGGGGGGCGCCCCGATCGCGGCTCAGGAGAACGCGAAAAACGACCAGTCGGGTTCGAGTCCCAGCATGACCTGACCCACAGCTTCGAGCCGCGTCGCGCTCACGAACGCATGCTGCGTGACGACGTGGGCATCGCGGAAGTGCTTCTGGAAACGATGCTCGTTCCGAATGCCCGTCGCGCCCACGGCGGCATGCACCAGATCCACGGCCTCGGCGGCCGCGAGCACGGCGTGCGATGAAGCAAGCTGGCAGCGAGCGCGTTCGGCCATCTCGAGCGAACGTCCGGCGAGTGCGATCTTCCAGGCCTCGTCGTAGGTCGTGTGGAAGAACGCGCGCGCCGCGGAGAGTTTTCCTTCCGCCCGAGCGAGCTGCAACTGGACCACGGAACGGTCTCGGAGCGAGCGGGTCGTGTACGAGGGCACCTTCCGACCAAGCGCAACCAGATCGTCAATCGCCGCCTGGGCGATTCCGAGCGCCGATACGGCGTTGCAGGCAACGGAGGCGAAGACCGCGATCCGGTACAAAGGACCCGCGTACGCCTTGCTCGGGTTCTCGAGTGGCGCCAGGGGCACGGCCCGCTCGCTCGGGACGAAGACGTCGTCGATCTCGATGTCGTGACTGCCGGTACCGCCCAACCCGAGCGTCTCCCAATTCTCGATGATCCTTGCCTCCCGCGCGGGAACGAAGGTCACCAGCGTAACCGGGTGGCCGGCTGCATCGACGCGAAGCGCGTCACCGTCGAAGACCTGGGCCAGTCCGGTGAACCAGGTGGCATTGTGGCAATTGCTGTTGAAAGTCGTGCGCCCCGACAATCGATATCCGCCCTCGACGGGCACGGCCCGACGCGGGGGGTTCCACCCACCGGCCATCGCGGCCTCTGGTGCTCCGAAGATCTCCCGTGCGACCGGCTCCGAGAACCAAGCCCCCCACACCTCGATCGCGTTTGAGATCGCAACGTTCCAGCCGGCCGCGCTGTCGATCCGCGCCAAGGCTTCGACCAATCGATACGCCGTCACGGGGTCGAGCTCCAGCCCACCGAGGGCCCGCGGACGGAACAGTCGGTAGAAGCCAGCGTCGCGCAGGGCCTCCGCAACGATCGGCGACAAGCGCCGCTGCTGTTCGGCCGCTAGCGCATGCTCCTGAATGAGCGGTGCGAGCTCGTCGACCTTGGCGAAAAGATCGCTGGGGCGCATCTCGATCGCGGCGCTCATGCCTCGATTCCGATCTCGTATGTCATGGCGGGGATTGTCCGACGAATCGGCGGCTGGCACAATGACAAAGATCCGAAGGATCTGGCCATCGCCAAACGGAGGCTGCCATGCGCACGACGATGCCTGAGTACCGGTTTCCACGCGTTTCACACATTCCCGCATTGCGACCAACCGAACGGCGCCGGCGCGTCGTCTTCGTCGCGAGCCGCAACCCCGATCCACTCGAGCTCATCGGGCCGATGAATGTTCTCCGCATCGCCAATTTCGTCCTCGAGCATTCCGGCCGATCCGAACTCGGGTACGATGTCGAGGTCGTCACCGCGCGACCGGGCGTGATCTTCGAGATCGAGGGCCTGAAGATCGTCGCCGACAAGCCCTTCCATCGACTGCGGGGCTCTGTCGATACCCTGCTCTTCGCCCCAATGGAGTTCCCGGATCTCTTCGATCGGAAAGACCGATTCCTCCCGTGGGTCGAGCGTATGTCGACGCAGGTACGGCGCGTCGGCACCATCTGCTTCGCGACCTATATTCTTGCGGAGGCCGGCGTCCTCGATGGGCGGCGCGCGACGACGCATTGGGACCTCCAGCACGACTTCATGGAGCGCTACCCGAATGTCACCCTCGACATCGATCCGATCTATGTGAAGGACGGCAACGTCTACACGGCGGCCGGTGCGACCGCGGGCATCGACATGACCCTCGCGTTGATCGAAGAGGACTTCGGCCGCGAGGTCGCGCTCCGTGTCGCCCAGGCGCTCGTCCTCTTCCTCAAACGCCCCGGGAGCCAGGCACAGTTCAGCGTGCAACTCTCGGCGCAACTTCCCGAGGAGGCGAGCATCGCCACGCTGCAGACCTATGTCTACGAGCATCTGGCCGAGGATCTCCGACTCGACGCTCTCGCCGCGCATGTTGGTATGAGCCCACGAAACTTCTCTCGGGTTTTTGCCCACGAGGTGGGCATGACACCTGGACGGTTCGTTGAGCAGTGCAGGCTCGAGGTCGCGCGGCAGTGGGTCGAGGAATCGAACGCGCCACTCTCAGAAGTCGCCGCGCGCTGCGGGTACGGCACGGCTGACGGCATGCGCCTCGCTTTCGAGCGCCACCTAGACGTCAGCCCGCGCGCGTACCGTCAACGATTCTCGACCGCGAAGGCGAGCTGAGCGCACCCAGCCAGCGGCCGGCTCGCACCCTCTCGGATGCGACTTCAGCACCAAACGAGAACGCCCGGCACGTCCGCGTAGACGTCTCTTCATCGGTCTCGGCCATCGGCGACCTGCTGCGCCACCAGCGCCAGGAGCACGGCCGAGACGGCACTCTTGTGCTCCACCAGAAGTAACCTCGCGACCTGATCGGGGCCGAAGAGAAGTTGGCCGAGGACACGCTCGTCGGCCGCTAGGCGAAGTCCAAGAACGCGCGGGGCGTGCCGACGAACGAGCGCCTCGACACTGCGGTAGAAACGCTCGGCGCCGTCGTCGGCCAGCACGAGAAGTCTCGACACCCGTCCACCGCGAGCGACGCCGCTCGTACGATCGACCTGATTCAATCCCAGCGCTTCGGCGGACAGGGCGCGTTCGGCATTTTCGAGACCGCGAACGAGTTGCCCCGCCATCAAGGAACTCTTCAGTGCGGCCTCCACAGCCGACGTGATCTCGACCCGCGGCACGAGCAACGTACCGCCCGACCACAGCGGTTCAGCGCCGGCGATGAACTCGCGCAACAGGCCCGCGGCGCCAGGTGCGTCCTCGACCAATCTCGGGAAGCGCAGACCTTCCATTCGTCGTCGCTCGTCCTCTAGGGAATGGCCGTGCCGTCGAAGTAGGTCACCGCTTTGTCGTACACCTGGATACCTACCGTCGCACCAAGAATGCGGCCTTCGAAGTCATCGGCCTCGATGTGGATTCCACCCCAGAGCCGGGATTGTCCCGCCTGGTCGGAGGCATCGTAGTAGGTCGCCCACTGGAGCACCACGGGCCCGCTCGGACCGATCTCGAAGACCAAATAGTCGTCCTGCGGTGCGGTGAACTCCCCGAGGCCCCCGGGGAAGAAGGGTGATCCCGTGATTCGCACCAGCACCTCCGCGGCGGCCCGACTGAAAGTGCTGTGCCCGGAGACGTAACTCGCGAAGGGCGGCGTCACGAACGTCGCGCGCTGATAGGCTACCCACTCCTCGGCGAGGACCCACCGCACGCCGCTGTATTCAGTCGCCGGATCCGCAGGCTCGCCCGGCCAGCTGAGTACCGCGATCTCCCCGAGGTGTCCTGCGAGATGCTCGTGCCTCTGCCCGGGGACAATCGAGGCGAGGGTAACGATCTCCACCACGCCGGGAACCAGCGGTAGGCCGTCGGCGTGAAACGATGGGTCTCCCATGTCCGTCGATTGTCCGAGACCTCCCATGTAGCGGATCATCGAGATTGGACGGACGTAGTCGTAGACGCGCTTGGCACCCCACGCGGCAACCGCGGCATCGTGGACGGCGGCGTTCAACGGCAGGTACATCTTCACGTCCCACTCGAGTGGATCGAGCACCGGCCCCGCACCCTCGAACTGACGGACAAAGAGAGGGTGATCCGTGACCGCGTTGGCAAGGGCGTTCCAGTGGCCGGGGGGCGTCTCCGACGTTGGCCCGTCGGCCCAGAACTCGGCCAGCACGCGTCCGAAGTCGGCGCGCTTGACGATCTGGGGTAGGTAGGCCTCCCCCGTAGACGGGTTGGTGGCATAGCCGGTGCCGTCGTTGGCCCCGAGGGAGTTGTCGCCGAGCGAGGCCGGCGAGATATCGAGCATCGCCGGATCCTCGGGCGAAAGCAGACTCGAGTACTCGATCACCTGCGCCGCCTGGGCTTTGAAGTCGTCGTCAGTGTCGACGTCGTGGAGCAGCGGCGGAGGGCCGGGCAGCACCGCGCCGAAATCGATGGCGAATGGCGTCACCGTCCCCCACTGGGGGCCGACGAACGACTGCACGTTCTCTGGAACGGGAATGCCGTTCTGTGTCACGGTCGAATCCAGTGCGAGCGGTTGCCAGCGGTTCGGATCGGACATCGTCGTCCCCGGCACGGCGACAATGAGGGGCAGGTTCTCTGGCACGTAGGTTGGGTCGGCGTAATTGATGTCCTCGTTTGCGCCGTCGGTCACTGCGGACGCGAGCACCGCGGCGCCAATGCGATTGCCGAGTTCGACCGGCGAATCCCCAACAGCGTCCGTAAAGTCCGGATCGTAGCCGAGGAGGTTCATCCGAGCGCGAAAGGCCGCCAGCGAGAGGGGCCCATTCGGCGAGATGGCATAGCGGGCAGCCAGCACGCGATACACCGCGAAGCTGATCGCGGTTTCGCGATCGTGCTGCAGGTCGCCCGAAACGAGCTTCTCGGTGACCACATAGCCGTCGGCGGTGGCATCGTACGCCGCCCACGCGTCCCACATCGCGACGGCCATGTGCAAAAGGTTGCGGGCATGAATCGGAGGACGTGGGAAATCGATGCGGATGGCGTCCAGGATCTCTTCGTTCCACTGACGCGCCACGGAGTACTGGGTAGGTCGCTCACCGCAATAGAGGATGGCGACCCCATCCTCGAACCGGTGCGTCAGCTCTCCCTCGATATTATCCCCCGCGTTCACGGCGAGCGCGGCGTCACACGCCACGCGCTCGTCGAGGCACGCGCCCAGCTCGGCCGCGGAAACGAACCCACATGGTCCCGGAAAGGCGGCAGCTATATCGCTCTCCGCACAACGTCGTGCGAGGCGGACACCACGTCGCTGATCCCGCCGCAGCGTCGAGGGCGTCTCGGTGCCGACGCACGCCGCGAGCCACTGCGGGTCGTCGATCGCCCCGCGGCGGAGCCCCGTTGCGCTGCACTTGTTGAAGCGTTTCAGCCGATCGGTGAGTGTCGTCAGCATGTGCTTCGCGGCCTCGCGCTGACACTTGGTGGTCGCTTTGCTGCCGACGCCCACGGCCAACGCCACGTCGAGATCGTCCCCGAATACGTCCGTCACGGAGGCCAAGGTCGCGAACGCGGCGTTGACCTCGTCGGCGTCGCGGGCGCCGAAATCAGGGGCCTCCGTGCACTTCCTCGCCTCCGTCGCCTCCGTCTTAGCGTGCGCCTTCGCCACCCGGCGCCTGTTGTCGGCGCTCAGACAGTCCTCCGCCGACTGCCCGGCCGGCAACCTGCCGGCGAGCCCGAGCTTGACGCAATCGACAAGGTCCCGCGCCACGGCCTTCGCGAGGCGCGCACCGGCATCGTTCAGCTTGGTGATACAGGTACGCTGCGCACGGGTCTGTTGATCCGCCGCAACGGGAGTCGTGGCGAGGAGCGCCAGGATGGTCACCACCACACCGGTGAGTATCCGCATGCCGCCAGATTCTATACGGCAGGGCCGGGCCCTGGCCATCGTGAATCTGACTACGCGACCGGACCTTCGGGCGCATCCGGCCGCAATCGATCGGATGACAAGTATCATCCGAAGGCCTCACTTCGCGGGATCGCGACCCCGGAAGATGCGCTTCCGGACCTCCTCGTCGGGCTCCAGAACCGGATCGGCAACGCCCTCAGTACGCCAGGTCGGACAGATGTCGTCGGGAACGCAGAACGAACGATCGACGTTGGTCCGAAAACACACCTGCCCCTCCGGGCACTGACCGTCCAGACACCCCTGCCGTCCCGCACAGACGTGCGGATTGACGACCGTCCCGTCTGGGCAGTTTATGTGCCAGAGCGAGAGACAGATTGTCCGACACGAATCGCGAAGCGTGAATCCGCCCCCCGTCGTCGTGCACGCGTCACCCACTCGTCCCGAGCGGCACCCGGGAAGCACCGCCAGGCCGAGCAAGATGGCCACCGCAATGAGACTCGCTCGGTTCAGCATTCCCGATGTATAGATAGAACCCATGCCGCCACTCAAGCGACGCGAGGAACTGCAGGCGCTCTCGGAAGATCACCACAACGGGCTCGTGATCGCGGTTCGATGCCGGCGACTGGCCGAAGGGACGTTCGACGCGGATCGCTCGCAGTTTTGGACCTCCGTGATCGAGTTCTGGCGGCTACAGGTCGCTCCCCACTTCGAGGTGGAAGAGGAGTACCTGCTTCCCGCGCTCCGCGCCCTGGATGAAGGGGATATGGCGGAACGGATTCTGAGCGAGCACGGCCGCTTGCGAGCCATGCTCCGAGAGACCGCCCCTACCGATGCGCAGCTCCTCGCCTTCGGGCAACTACTCGACGATCATATCCGCTACGAGGAACGCGTCGTCTTCGCATCCACCCAGAACAAACTCGACGCCAACACATTGGCCAATATTCGCCGCGCCAGTTTCGATATCCCGCAGATCTGTCCGACGACGTTTCGGCCGCTACCGCGCGCGCGCGCCCGGTAGAACGACGTCCATCGCGCTCCCAATGCCCTCTCATCCCCCGTCACGTGTGATCGTCCTCGGCGTCGAGCACCCGCGGGCCCTCGCGGTGATCCGCTCGCTCGGCCGTGCCGGCGTCGCGATCGTCGCGATCGACCACGATCCCGCCGCCCGAGGCTTCTACTCACGGTACGTGACGCAACCATTCGTCGTCGGCCCCACACATGCCGCCGCGGCGGCGCTCCTCGAAACGCTCGGACGCGCAGGTGGCGGTATCCTCATCCCCACGAACGATCACTATCTCTCCCTGGTGGCCCGCCACCACGCCGAGCTTACCCGACACTTCGTCTCAACGGCCCCACCGTGGCCCGTGCTCGAGCAACTCATGCACAAGCCGTTCTGTTTCGCACTCGCACGCGCCGCGGATGTGCGCACGCCAGAGTGGTTCGTGCCGCGGGACATCGAGGAGCTCGATCGCATCATCGCCGAGTTCGACTTCGAGCGACATGCCTACATCGTAAGCGTGGCCGACGAGAGCAACGACCTTCCCGCCGATCCCACGACCCTTCGGAAGACCAAGGCAGGCGGACGGGATCCGGCCACGTTCCGCGCCGACTGTCTCGACGTGCTCACCCGCACGGGACGACTTCCGGTAATCATGCGCGTCGTACCCGGTGAGGCGCGCACGAGTGTCGGGGTGTCTATGGTCGTCGATCGCCATCAGGGCGTGCACGCCTGCCACGCCATCCGACGCTTACAGATGTACCTCTACCGACGCGACCACATATACCAGCACCCGTATGAACTCGGCGCCAACGTGTACTGCGAATCGGTACACGACGACGAAGCGATCGCCGCCGCCGAGCGATTCGTGCACCAGAGCGACTACTACGGTCCCCTCACTCTCGAGTTCCGACGCGATGCGAGCGATGGGCGTCTCGTCCTGGTAAAAGCCGATCCCCGCGTCGTCCGCGCGACGGCGCTGTCGACGGCCCTCGGCCTCGACGTCCCGACGACCCTCTACGCGGCATTCAGCGGCGGCACGATACCGGCTGCGCGCGGCTACTCAGAAGGCACCGTCTGGGTCTGGCTCACCTGGTACCTGAACACCCTGTGGCGGAATCGCAGCCATAGTCCAGTTGGGCGAGAGATCGTGCGCTTCACGCGCGCCCTCCCACGGACACGCGCATGGGCATACCTCGACCGCCGCGACCTCTTGCCGTTTTTGGTGGATGGTTGGCGTTGGGCCGCGAAGTGGCTCGGCATCGCGGGCCGCTGGGCACGCCGAACGTTCTCGTTCGGCGCTGGACGCTGACTAAGCGCTCGCGTCCGCCGGCACGACGAGCGTGAACCGCGTGCCGGTGCCGACGCGACTGGTAACCGTCACGGTCCCACCGATCGCGTCCACCAGCCGCCGCACGAGGTGCAGGCCGAGACCCACACCACCCCCCGAGACACCAGGAACCTGGCGAAACAGGTCGAAAACGTAGCGCAGTGCGCTTGCGGGAATGCCACAGCCGGTATCTTCCACGACGACGGCGATATCCCCGCCTCTGGTCTGACTGGCCGCGAGACGCACTTCTCCTTCTTCGGTGAACTTGAGGGCATTGTGCAACAAGTTCCGAACCACCGTCTTCACCTTGCCACGATCGGTGAGCACCGACGGCAGCGCATCGCTCGCGTCGACGCGGACAGACACGCCCGCACGCTGCCACCCGTCGGGAATCTGGGTGGTCACCTCGTGGAGGAGCGGCGCGATCGCGACGAGCTCACGCTCGATGGGAACGCGCCCCGACTCGAAGCGATTCAAATCGAGCAACGCGGTGATCATCTCGAGCAGCGCCAGCGACTCGCGCCGTACATTGCGGATACCACCGCGAAGCTCCTTCGTGAGCGGCCCCAATGCGTCGTCGAGCGCCATGTCGACATAGCCGACGATGACGTTCAGCGGGGAGCGGAGCTCGTGAGAGATCGCGCCTACGAACTCCGACTTCAGGCCGTTGGCGATCTCCGCCTCCTCGGTCGCCGCTCGCAGATCGGTTTCGGTTCGCCGAAGATCGGCGACCGTCCGCACAGTGAACCCCCAACCGAGCGCCATGACCAAACCGCCGAGCACACTCACCCACCAGGCGCGCTGTCCCCAGTCCGCAACTGCCGCGGCCTCCGCCGCAAGGGCATGCTGCGCCTCCGCCAACGCGGTCGACATGCCCACGGCGTACCGCGCCTTCTCGGCGAGATAGCTCTCGCTCTCGAGCAGCGCCAACGCCTGATCATTGCGGCCCGTTCGCGCAAGCACCAGCGCCTCGTACTCGAGCCCGACGAGTCGCCGATTCGCAGCATTGGTGGCGACTGCCGCGCGCGCGAGTTCGGAACTCGGATCGAGCCGAATGGTTTCCTGAATGAGCCTGTCGAGCAGGGGTTCGTTCGCACGGTAGCGCGCCTCCCACTGCGGGTCGCCCGAGGCGGCGGCCATCCTGGCGCTCATGGTGAGGACTTCGTCCAGGACGAGAACCTCTCCCGCCTTCTCGGCAAGGATTAATGCGGTCTCCTGGAGCTGTCGATGCCTGGTCTGAGTTTGCGCGCTGAACCACGCATAGGCGAGGACGATCGCAACGGCGGCAACCACCGCTACCGTAAGAATGGCCACGCGACCGTCGAGCCGAAATGATTCGCCAGGAGACACCCTGCGGTACTCCCGAGCAGGACCCATGCCAATGGCCCATGCCGTCGAGCCTCAGAATACCGCGCTCGTTCGATACCAGCGCCAGGGAGACTACGGAGCTATCGTCACGTTTTCGTCGCCGATCCCATCGGTGACACGCCCTGATGTGCCGCAACATTCGGCATAGGCGCACACTACTCTACGCCGCGTCGACCGAACCCACGCCACCAATCCGCGCCCATTCGACGAAGGGACATCCGCGGCGCGCGGTTCGCGTGCGGAAACGGCACGGCGGGCACCTCGAGCCCCACAAACTCGCAGAGTCGCTGCCAGGGTCGCGCCTCCGACTCCCAACAGACTTGCAGCAATTGGTGAGGCTTGTCACGAAAATAGTCCCGGACATTCTCGTTGTGGCGTTCGTAGCGTTCGATGAACATCGCCAGCGTCGGCGGCTCGCCGACCTCGGCCAGCCAGCGTGACATGAGACCGTGCCGTGCCCACGCCGCACGATCGCTGCGAGCAACGGTCTCGGCATCTGGCCGCAAGGTCAAGACGAAGAGGCTGTTCGGATACCAGCGATCGAGCTCACGATAGAGATACAACCAGGGAGCGTCGGCAAGCGCCTCGAATTGATCGGCGGTGCGCCGAATCCTATCCTCGAACGGAACAAACTGTGCCGGATCGAGATCGAAATACCCGGACAGGTTGTCCAGCACAGGCATGAAGTGAAACTGCGCGCGGTATCCGAGCAGCGTCATCGCCTCACCGAAACTAGTCGTACCTGTCTTGAACATGCCGAGGCAGAAGACTCTGCGCCTGTGCTCGCTCATCCAGATCACCGAGATTCGTAGGCAGCGGTACTGCGATTCGGAGAGCGCGTTCGCGAGGCCGCACCACCGAGGATCCGCGATGAAGACTGGCCCGTCGATGCTCCCGGACTAAATCACGAGCCCGATGGTGGCACCATGCTGGGTGGCCTCCGCCATGAAACGCGGGACCCACGCCGAACCGGCCACGTAGAGCTGCGCGACCTTCCCCTCCACCTTCAGCTGATCGTACAAATCGTGCTGCGGCACCGACCCGTAGACCAGGACGACGGAGTCGAACCCTTCCTTCCGGTAGGTGTGCCCACCGAACGAAGACACGAACTCGAGCCCGTCGGCCTGAATCTCGGTCAGCACCAGATTGGGCGTGACCTGCACTCCGACGTTTTCCATGTGGGCCAAGACCATCGCGACCGAGTACCTCGCGATCTCGAAGCCGAGCTGTGTGGACTTGTGGAAAACCTCGACCTGTTTGCCCTTCTGCGCCAGATACTCGGCGATGGTGGGCGTCTCGTAGTAGTCTTCCTGTGACACTATCGCGACCCGCTCTCCGATCTGCACATTGCCCCGGATGGCATCCCAACCCTGGACCACATGTGGCAAGTCGAGACCTTTCACATCGTCGGGAACGCGCGGCAGCGAGCCCGTGGCGATGACGACGGCGTCCGCGGACAGCGCATTGATCGTGTCGAGATCCGCCCCGGTCTCGAGCTGCACATCCACACCGAGACGGGCGAGTTCGTTCTCCTCGAAATAGATCTGGTCTTCGAAATCATCGCGCCCTGGCGCCTTGGACGCGAGGATGAGCTGCCCGCCCAAACGCTTGCCCTGTTCGAGGACGGTGACCTTGTGTCCACGCTCGGCCGCAATGCGCGCGGCCTCGCATCCGGCAATACCGCCGCCGACGACGACGACCTTCTTTGGCGAATCCGTCGGACGGTATTCGTTCGCCCAGCGCACCTCATTGCCGATGACAGGATTGATCGAGCATCTGGGTTTATAGGGGAAGGTCATCGGCTCCGACGCCTCGTCGATACAGCGCGTACAGCTGATACAGCGACGAATCTCGGCCAGGCGTCCCTCGCGCGCCTTGTTGGCGAACTCAGCGTCGGCAATCCCTGCGCGCACCATGCCGATCAGGTCGCAGTACCCTTCCTTCAGCATCTCCTCGGCGATCACGGGATCGTTGACGCGCCCGGTAAAAAGGACTTTCGTCTTCGGATCGAGGTCGGCGCGCGCCGCCTTACCGAACTCCCGAAACTCACCGTGACCGAAGTACGACGACGGCACGTAGGACGGTGCGCCCCAACAGTGCCCCACGTCGACACTGACGAAATCAAGGAGGCCGGACTCGCCGATGTAGTAGACCATTTCCCGCGATTCGAGATTGTCGAAACCGCCCTGACGGAACTCCTTGCCGCTCATGCGGATACCGAGCGCCAGGCCATCGCCGACCGCGCCGCGGACGCGCTCGAGCGCCTCCACCACGAAACGAATACGCCCCTGCGGGCCGCCTCCCCACTTGTCGGTTCGCTTGTTCGTCACCGGCGACAAGAAACTGTAGCCGAGCGTCTCATGGGCGCAGTGAATCTCAATGCCATCCGCGCCGATGTCCTTGGCCACGGCTGCGGCGTCGGCGTAGATCTGCAGGATGGCCTGGATCTCCTCCTCGCCGAGCGTATGGGGAGTGTAGTCCTGAGCACCGACGACCGGGATCGCCGATGGAGACCACACCGCACTGAGATGGGTCAGTTGCACGATCGCCACGGAGCCGGCGTCGTGGACCTCATCCGTAAACTTCTTCATGCCGACGTGGAAGGCCGGATTCTGATAGGCGGCCTGGTGTGCGGCGAACCCGACGGAGAGACCGACTTCATCCGGCGTTTCCGGTGGGAACGGAAAGTTCAGCAGCCAAGTTTCGCTGCCGATCCAGCCAGTACCACCGCGGGCCTTGGCCGCATGGTGCGCAATGAAGTTGTCGTCGATCTCACCAGGGATCTGCGACGAATTGATGGTGTTCGTGGTCTCGCAGATACGATTCGGCACCAGCATCGGCCCAACCTGCAAGGGTGAGAAGAGATGTTCGAATACGACACTACTCACTGTGAGTCGTTCTCCTCATCGGGTCAGATTACGCCGCGGCGCCGGGAGTCAGGATGACGATCGGAAAGGGACGGTCGGTCTGCTTCTGGAAATGGCTCCAGACGGGAAACATCGCGTCCAGTTTCGGCCACAGGGCTTTCCGCTCGGCATCGGAGGCGTTCCGAGCGACGGCCTTCATCTTGCGATCGTCCAGCTGCAGCCAGCAGTTCGAATTCGCAGTGACGTTGAGACACCACGCAGGATGCGCGTCGTAACCGGCGAGCGATCCAACAACGACCATTTCGTCGCCGTCCTGAAGGAAGACGAGCGCCACGGTGCGTTCCTTGCCTGATTTGCGACCGATCGAGGTCAGCAACAATGTCGGCAATCCCGACGGGCCCCCGCCCGTGGACCGGCCCGCGGGATCAGCCAGGTACGCCTCGACATCCGCCTTCCCGTCACTTCGGATACGGTCGATCGAAGACGTCTGATCCTGGATGGTCGCCCAGTCTTCGTCCGACATGAAATCAGGCTTCTGGATGCTTTCGCGACCGGACATGTTCTGCCTCCCGAGCCCGAATATCGTGTGATTGTGGGCCACCGGGATACTACCTCAGTGGCCCACAAACCCAAGCCTACCGGGAAGCGGCGGCAGCATCTCCGCGAAAAAAGGCGGCCCGCCGCCGAACTCCCGGAGGCCCTGAACGCAATCGCCCGCAACGCAGGGCCGGAACTCCTCAACCGAGCTTGGCGATCACCTCGTCGCCGTAGCGCTTGATGGCATCCTGCTTCACCGCCAGAGGGGGTTGCTGCTGCATGAAAGCGGCCACTCCCAAATGCGCCGGAGTGTCAGGCATGGTCCACGGCGTAACCTGGAGGTCCGTCACGCCGAGATCCTTGAGGCGTCGGATGTCATCGACGGTCTGCGCGTCCGGGCAGTGCAGCATGATGTCGAAAGGCTCGTTCTCGCGTCCAAACTCGCGTCGGAGATTCTGCAGCTCCGTGATCGCTCCCTCGATCTCGTCCATGGGATGCATGACCCCGATCCATCCGTCGCCGAAGCGGGCGGCGCGCTTGAGCGCAGGCTTGCTCGTTCCGCCCACGTAAATTGGCACCGGGATTTTGGGCACAGGCGCCATGATCAGCCTGTCGAAATCGTAGTACTTCCCGTGAAACTCGACCATGCCCCCGCCCATCAGGAGCCGGAGGATCTGGATAGCCTCGTTCTGACGAGCGCCGCGGGTCTTCTTGTCCATGCCGAGCCATCTAAATTCCTCGGGCATCCACGCCAGCCCGACACCGAGCGCAACGCGCCCACCCGACACCGCCGCAACGGAGCACAGGCTCTTGGCCTCGAGCAGGGGCTGTCGAATTGCCAGTCGCAGCACGGAGGGAATGAATCGAATGCGCTGCGTGACAGTCGCCATCGCCGTGATCGCAACCCAAGGATCCAGGACCGGGAGATCGAGCGGCCAAAAGCGTGTGCCGTCCGGAGTATATGGATACGGAACCGAAATCTTCTCCGGAAAGAACGGTGCGTCGGCAACCTGAATGCTATCCCAGCCCGCCCCCTCCGCCGTGCGGGCGATCTCCTGATGCTGGGCCGGATCGACCATGAACAGGTGAAATCCGAATCTCATGCCTCGTCTCCCTTCTTGACGTACCGCGCTCCCGGAGTGCGCGTCAATTGGGAGAACGCTATAGGGGCCACCGTAGCGAGTGCCGCTACTCGTCGGGGTTCTTGAGATACATCACGTTGAAGACGGCACCCTGCGAATCCGAGACGACGGCGAAGCGTCCTGGCTCGATGTCGATCGGTCCGGCGAAAAGCTGACCGCCAAGCTCCTTCACTTTGGCAACGGCGGCATCGCAATCCTCGACCGCGAAGTAGGTCGACCATAGGGGAGGCATGTCTCCCATCTGCGATTGCCACGGCAAGATACCGCCGTTGGTGCGCTCGCCGTTCTTGATCTCACGGTATCCGTTCTCGGCGTCGCCAGGCTGAATGTTCCATCCGAAAAGCCGCTCGTAGAACTTCGCCGATCCGTCGACATCACGGGTGCAGAGCTCGTTCCAACAAAACGTGCCCGGAACGTTGGCGAGCCCGCTTCCCGCGTGGTTCCCCGGCTGCCAGATGGACAGCCGCGCGCCGGCAGGGTCGGCGAAGATCGACATCCGACCGACGAGCGCCCCGCCGACCTGGATGTCGATCACCGGCATCTGCGGCTGTGCGCCGAGTTCCTGCGCCTGCGCGAGGGAAGCATCCGCGTCCTCGACCGTGACGTAGCTGTTCCAATGCGGTGGGACGCCTGCCTGCTTCAGCTCGTCGGGCATCGCCCCCATCCCCGCGATGCTGGCATCGCCGAGATGGAACATCGTATAGGCGCCGCCCTCATCGTTCGCGGTCGGCGCCGCCGACCATCCGAACAGCGCGCCGTAGAACTTCGCCGCGGCGTCGACGTCAGGAGTCATCAAGTCGATCCAAGAGAACTGGCCGGGCGCATATCGATCGAATCGTGCCATGGAATCGCTACCTCCTCCGCAGAATTGGGTCACCTCTGACACGCGGGCTCGCGTCAACGCAAGGTCGTAGATTCACCCGCCGCGCCAGTAGTTCAGCGCGACCAACGCGGGACACCAGTCCCGAAGACGTTGATCGCGCGGTTGAACGGGGCTCGACGGTCCGAATCGTACTCTGACGCTTTCGGCGGCGCCGCATCCCACAGGACGGCAGCATGCGACTCCGGAAGATGTCGTCGCACCTGGCTGCGAGCCACATCATCGAGGCACTGCCACGCCCGCCGCAATTCTTCGAGGCACCAGACCCGGTAACGCGATGTCGGGACCCGTGTGTATCGACATCCCTGTATTTCCTGGTCGTATCGCCGCAGCCCACGCCCGTAGGCAGTCGCGTTCTCGCGCAACTGCACCAGGTGCGTTTCGCAGGCCTCGGTGAGCAACGCGGCAAGGGGAGGATCGATCTCCGAAACGAGCTCCGGAGCGGTTTCGGTGGCGCGCGTGTTCCACATCCGAGCGACCCAGGCGTAGACGCCTGGCGCCCGGCGACGCATGATCTCCGCTGGCGTCGGATCCTGACCGAAATGTCGGAGCATCGGCGCCATGCAGCCGAAGTCCGCGATCGTTGGCGCATTCCCGAGGACGAATCGGCGTTCGGCGAGAATCGCCTCCATGCGATCGAGTGCGTTCGCATAGCTTCGCTCCACGTGTGCGCGCGTCGCTCGGTTGACACCGTCGCCGCGCACGAATCCACCGAGTTGCCGAACCGTGAGGAGGAGTCGCTTGACGAAACGCGGCAGCGGATAGTGCGTCAACAGCTCATCGGCCAGCAACCCGCTCGCGTACTGTCGATCCTGACGGTAGCTCCATCGATAGTGCATCGCCGGACGCCACAGCCACTCGTCGGCGTAGTCCTCCAAGAGGAGAGCGACGAAACGCATCGCCGGATCGCTCGGATAAATCGATGGCCGATCCTGCTGCGTGTCGAACCACGCGAGCACCGGCGTCGAGTCGGACATCCATCGGCCGTCCTCGAGTTGGACGATCGGCATTTGGACAGTGCCCGCACCTGCGCGAATCTCACGCTCGTTCCCGATCGTGGGGAGCAGCTCGTAGTCGAGCGACCGAAAGCGCAGATAGGTTTCGAGTTTCCCGGTATAGTAGGAGATGCGCGACCCGAAGACACGAATCATGGAGTCGTCTCGTACAGGGAACCTGCGACCCGGGAAAGCAGTGGTCAACGCACCGGGGCGCTGACGTGCATCTCCGAGGGCCGGCGCTACGTCCCACAGCGAAAGCCGGCTCTCGCATCGCGTTGCCGCAACGCCCGCGAGACTGCTATCTCTCGCTTGCTGGAGGAGGATTCCAACCAAATGACACGTCTGTACCTCATGTTGACAGCCGGCGGTTTGGCATTGGTCGCTGTGGGCTATGGTTTCGCACCGCACACCGCGATCGGCTCGCTCGTCGATCTGCCGATGGACAGCGTCGATCAGGTCCATCTCCTCCGCGCTGTGATGGGTCTCTATTTGGGATTGGCCTGTTTTTGGCTTCTCGGAGCGAGTCGCCCTACGTACGCGCGTGCCGCAGTGATGAGCGTCGTGTTCTTCATGTTCGGGCTCGCCTTCGGGCGCATCGCAAGCATGGTCTTCGACGGCATCCCAAGCCTGTTCCTGGTCGGGGCAACGGGCGTGGAGATAGCCTCCGGCACCTGGGGACTCTTCATTCTGCGCGAGCCGTAAATCCTGGCGGGCGGGGGACGCCGCGCGCAGCTTTCGAGACCGCTTCGAGAAAGGCAGCACGGAATCACCGCAGAGCATCCCATTCCCAGAATGTCCCGATGGTCCTGCGAAACCCGAAACGGTTCCGGGTCGGGATCCTCACACGATTTCCACCCATCTGACCCGCGCAAGGGGAAATGCGCTATGGCAGGAAGCGGAGAATGCCGAACGACGCCCCGGTGCTCGCCTCGGACGCACCGACGACCACGATCTTGCCGTCCGGCTGCAACGCCATCGCGCCGAGCACCCTGACCGCGCTCGGGACCGAGGCGACCCCGCCATCCCCGAACGTCGAATCGAACGCTCCGTCCGGCGCGAATCGCACCACGATCAGGCCCTGTGGTCCTGACCCAACAACGACGACCTTGCCATCTGCCTGTAGTGCCATGTCGGCACCCTCGGCTCTTACACCGAAGTCCGTTTCCACGGTCCCGCTGTCACCGAAGCTGGCGTCCAGCGCCCCCGTTGACGTGAAGCGTGCCAGGCTCAGCTCGCTGGACGAACGGGTTAGCGCCGTGCCGGTGACAAGAATCTTGCCGTCGGGCAACACGGCGACCGCTTTACCGCTGGCGGGCAGCGGCACGATGGCAGGGTTCGGGCCGATTCCAGCCAGGGCGATTCCCCCGTCGCCAAAGGCGGCATCGCGTCTCCCGTCTGCCGTGTAGCGCCCGACAGCAATGTCGTCCATTGCACGTCCGACGACCAGGAGACGGCCATCCGGTTGCGAGGCAATCGCGGAACCCAAGCCCCCCGGTCCGAAACCCAGATCCTGCTGCCCGCCGTTGTTCCCGAAGGTGGCATCGCGTTCCCCGTCCGCGTCGTACCGCACCAGGGTGTAGAAAGTACTCTCCACCCCGTTCCCATCCGCGACCTCGAACGACGCGACCGCGACGATCTTGCCATCAGGTTGGAGCACAACGGTCGCGGCGTGACTGGTGAAACCTGCGAACTGAGTGGTGACGATCCCCTCCGTGCCGAACGTCGCATCCAGCACCCCCAGCGGCGTGTAACGCACCAGAGCGAACACCCGTTCGCCGAAGTCGTGCTGACCATCCAACCAACCGGCTGCAACGACACGGCCGTCAGGCAGAAGCGCGATCTCCACGATGGTCCCGGTGGCCGTTCCGACCCCCGTCATCGTCACCCCGGCAGTGCCGAACCCGGCGTCGAGGATTCCGTTCGGCTCGTAGCGTGCGATGACCATCCTGTTGGACGCGACACCCGCAACGACGATCTTCCCGTCGGGTTGCACGAGGACAGCGGTCGGCAAAGTCCGCCCAGCCGGCGGGAACGCGGTCGTAACGACACCCGATCGACCGAACGTGGGGTCGAGCGCTCCGGCGGGGCGAGGACCCTCGCCCGACCCATCGCCGCAACCCGCGACGGCCACGAGGGCAAGAAGGACGCCGCAGAGCGGCAGCATTCCGGCGTGACGCACGATACCAGTCTTAGTGCAGAAGGCCGGGGCCGAACAATACGACTACCGACGCCCACAACAAGGAGGCTTCCCGAATGCGCGATATGAAGGCCGAGACGATCCCCGCGGCGATGCAGGTCACTGCCTACGAGGACTTGGGCGTGCCGGGGATCGCCTGATGTCCAAGACCCTCCTCGGCGCCGAGCCGCGCTTGCTGCACGCGCGGGCGAACCGCCGACATCCTAGCTTTGGGCACGGTGCGTCAGTCCATGCGCTCGCTGGCAAGGTCGAGGTAGATGGACCAACGGGATGTCGAGGCAGACGCCGTGGAGAAAAGAATGGAGGAGCTGGATCATGATCACCGCCATCCCCGCGGAGGCGCAGACCACCATCCTCACGCCGGGCACGAGCAGCGACCAGCTGCTCTTCGTCTACGACGCGCGCGGGAACCGCGTGCCCTTCATCGCCGTCACCAACTTCGCGTCCGACCCGATCGTGGTCGTCACCCCGGTCACGAATGCGGGGGACCGACGTCCTGACGTTCCCCGCCTATTTCAATCCTCAGAACCTTTCCGATCCCGCGGTGGACGGAAATGGTGTCATCCAGGGTTTTCAGTGATGCGTGCGTGGGGACAGTTGCCGAGTACGAGCTTTCGGTAACCACCGGTCATCCCCTGACGCAGGTAGCCGACGACCAGCCGATCAACTAGGCCGCAGGGCGGTCTGTGAGTACGTAAAGCCGCCCAAATCGAAGCTCAGAGCATCGTTCCCGAAAGCGTGCCTCTACCGTTGAACGTGAATTCACTACGCTTCCTTCCCCCCTCGCCCGCGCGAAGGAGATAGGGGGCGTGGCCCAACCGAGCCCCCCAGGAGCGGCTTCGCCCACTGCGCTCGTGGCGTCGAAGTGTGCTACCAACGGCCCCATGAGCGAGGAACTAGAGGTATTGGTCCTCGTCGCCAACCGCCTCGACGATGCGCGTATCCCCTACATGCTGAGCGGATCGACAGCCATGAACGCCTACGCCGAACCGCGTATGACGCGCGATATCGACGTGGTGGTGGAGATCGGCGCTGACGATGTCCATCGCATAGCAGCGGCTTTCGCCGATGGCTTCTACTGCGACCGCGACATGATCGCTCAGGCAGTGGCCGACCAAAGCGCCTTCAACCTGATCCACACTCCGAGCGTCATCAAGATCGATCTCATCGTGCGAAAGGATACGCCGTATCGTCGCCTTGAATTCGATCGCCGTCGGACGATCACGGTCGACGGCCACACCATTTGGATCGTCTCCGCCGAGGATCTCGTGCTGTCGAAGCTCGTGTGGGCGAAGCCGAGTCGGTCCGAGGTTCAGCTACGTGACGTCCGGAACCTCATCGGCTGCGTCCCGACTCTCAACTGGCACTACCTCGAGCGCTGGGCGGCGGAGTTGGACGTCGCGGACCTACTTGCGGAGACGCGGGCGTGAAGGACACCAGCGCCGCGATGGCTCACCTTCAGCGACGTCTCCTCATGGAGCGCTCCGCAGCCGAACGACTGAAGATGGGCTGCTCCATGTTCGACGCCGCGCGGACGCTGATGCGGGCTGGGCTCGGCACCGACCGCTCACCGGACTTGCGGGTCCGGATATTCGAACGGACCTACGGCCGCGACTTTGATCCCACGACGGCGGCACGCATCGTCGCCCACCTGCGCCAGACGGGTTGAAACCTTCTCAGAGCGGTTCCAGCCGTCTCAGATGCGCGGAGTCGGAAAGTCGGCCTTCTCTGCCTCAGTGAATGTGAAATTCACTCGCTCTTCCTCCCGAAGAAGGCCGTCACACGTTTGATATGTCACGATCCTATCCGCAGCCGCTTGTTGTTGCGTTGTAGCTGCGCCAGTTCTTTCCACTCGACACAACTGACATTAGGAGCCTGACGATAGCGTCGGGGCTTACGCTATAGCCAAAGACGCTGTTCGTCCCGCCTATGATCGCCCCTTGCTTTCCGACATCTGAGCGGGATAGCTTTCGTCCGCAGGCTGCACCCTGTCTGGCCTCGTGAACCTCGGCGATCGACCGATCATACTCGAAAAGGACCAGTCCATGTGGAAGCCGCTCCTCGCCGCCTTGCTCGGATGCCCTCTGGCCGTTGCCCGCAAACACAACCCCGG
>JAJCZP010000123.1 GCA_029262315.1 Deltaproteobacteria bacterium
ACCGGGCCCCGCACCCGGGGCGGGGGGGGGGGGCGCCCCGGCCCCGGGTCCCCCCCCCCCCCGCCCGGCCCAACGCTCGGGATCACCTCCCGCCGTGTCGACCACCTGGCGGAACTCGCGCGCGGCCTCGTCGATCGGCTCGAAGGTCAGATCGAAGGTCCCCCAATGCATCGGCAGCATGTACCGCGCTCCGAGGTCTTGAAACGCGCGGTAGGCCTCGGCCGGATCCATATGCTGGTAACCCATGAACCAGCGCGGCTCGTAGGCGCCAATCGGCAGCAATGCCACGTCGATCGGGTCGAAACGCTTCCCGAACTCGGCGAAACCCTGAAAGTACCCCGTGTCACCCGCGAAGTAGTAGCGACGTGTCCCCGAATCGAGCAACCAGGAGCACCAGAGCGTCGTGTTGGTCGATTGCCCGATGCGCCGCGACCAGTGCTGCGCCGGCAGACAGGTGAGCGTCCAACGGCCGTGCTGCACACTCTCCCACCAGTCGAGTTCCACGACGTTCGATCGACCACGCGCACGAAACCAGTCGGCCAATCCGCGTGGCACGAACCAATGCATCGACGCGGGCAGGTGATCGACGCTGTAGGCATCGAGATGGTCGTAGTGATTGTGCGACAAGACGGCGAACGCATCGGGGGGTACCGCTTCGATCGGAATCCCCGGCGGAAACCATCGCGCCGGGAAGAGCGCACGGTAGCCGAAGTGCGGATCGGTCAGGACGACGTCATGCTCGTCGTGGATCGCGAAGGTCGCATGCCCCACCCAGGTGATCTTGGCTGATGCCTGCTGGCCGGCGAGGTCGGCGCCGTCGTTCGGGACCACCGACACTTCCGGGGCTTTGCTCTTGTCCCAGGGATTGCGGGTGAGCGCGACGCGCACCAGATCCGTCGGCCCCATCGAGAACGGACTCCACGGGTTGTCGAAGCGCTTGCCGTCGAAATGCTCGGCGAACAAAAGCGCCGGGTCGTCCGCCCTCGGGTCACCGTGCGTCACATCCGGAGGATACGAGAGACAGGCGCTCAAGAACAGCAGCGGCACCAGGAGAAACACCCGGCCCCTCGACGACATCCCCGGCCACCACCGCATACCCCCATCCCATGCCCGTCCGACGTAGCAGGTTCAAGCAGCGGGCCGTCACTTGACACTGCGTCAAGTGACGGCTATCTACTTGACGCAGTGTCAAGCTCGCCACGTGATACCCGCACCCTGATTCTCGAAGCCGCGCGGCGGCTGTTCGAGCGGCCCGGCGCCGATCCCGTACGCCTCGTCGATGTGGCACGCGAGGCTGGCATCTCTCGACAAGCCGTCTATCTGCACTTCGACTCACGTGCCCGGCTCCTACTCGCACTCGTCCGATACGTCGACGACGTGCACACCCTCGAGACACAGGTCGGCACCGCCGTTGCGGGACACGGCGGCGCGGAAGCACTGCGGCGTTTCATCAGGGTGTGGGGCGGCTACGTCCGCCACATCGACGGCATCGCCTACGCCATGCACCACCTGGCGCACACGGACGCCGAGGCGGCCGCGGCGTGGAACGAGCGCATGCAGACCTTTCGGAAGCTCTGCCGCGGGTTCGCCACCGCGCTCGAGGAAGATGAACAACTCGCCGTGGGCTGGACCGTCGACAGCGCCGCCGATCTCCTCTGGAGCATGCTGTCGATCCGCACCTGGCGCGAGCTCGTCCACGAGCGCCGTTGGTCGAAGGCGCGCTACGTCGAGCACATGACCCGGGCGGTCGAACGCACGTTCGTCCGTCCTCCACGAAAGGATCCCTCATGAAAGCACTGACACGCCTCGTCCGCTTCGCGGGCTGGTACAGCGTCATCGGCGGCCTGCCGCTCGCCCTGCCCTTCCTCGATCCAACGACGAACGTCCGACTGCGCGCACTGACCGATGGTGCGTCGGCGGTAGGGCGCGACGCGCCGGCACTGGATCCCACCCACCTTCTCCTCGCCAACACGGCCGGCCTTCTCATGATGTTTATGGGACTGCTGTTGTTGTACGCCGCCCGCGCGCTCAGGCAGCGGGCAGGAATCGTCGCGCTGGTCGCAACCGCACGGCTGCTGTTCTCGGCGCTGGTACTCTACTATCTGGCGCGGACCGATTTGGCCGCGTTCTGGGCCCTCGACGCCGTGATCGACACGGTATGCTCGCTGGCGCTTCTGGGACTGCTGCAACGTCAGGGTCTCCTCGGATGGCGCGACCCGGCCCCACTCCCCGCACCGAGCTGAACTGACACGCCAGGACCGCCGGGCGAGAGCGACCGAACCTGGGAACCAGATCCGCGCCCGCCGCGACCCCGAGAGCCGATGGCCTGACACATCTAGACGGAGTGCCGGAGCGCTAGGACGTCGGGCGCGTCGCCGCCGCGCGCCCGGCGCGCCGACCGAAGAGCGTGCCGTCGCCGAGCGACAGTCCACTGCTGTACCCCGGGGCCGCAAGACACGCCGTCGTCCGCCCCGCGGCATAGAGGCCGGGGATGGCCGCGCCGTCCGGCGTCAACACCTCGCCGTCGATGTTGGTCCACAGCCCTCCGAGCGTGAACACGGCATAGAGCGAACTCGCGGTCCGACAGTCGAGCGCACCGTAGGGTGGACGCAGCGGCACGGTATACGTCGGGGCCTTGCCGAAGAGCGGATCCTCCCCACGCGCGGCGTGGCGGTTGTAGAACGCGAGCGTGTCGACGAGCGCTCCGTGAGGAAGCGCCAGTGCCGCTTCGAGCTCTTCGATAGTCTCTCCCGTGCCCGCGACATCGCGCGCAACCTCGGGTTTCACGAAGGTATCGGCGTCGAGTACGAGATAGGCGACACCGTCTTGATGGTAGAGCGCCTGTTCCCCCAGCACCCCATAGTAGGCGTCTTCGTTCACGAAGCGCTGCCCGCGCGCGTTCACGAGCATTCCCTTCTGAAGCGTTTTCGGGGGGATGATCGGCAAGGATACCGATCCCATGCTCATGTTGATGGCCGCTCCGCCCGCGGCCATGCCCATCCGCACGCCGCTGCCGTCGTCCCCCTCGGCACCAACGCGAAACTTGCACTGCCGAAGCAGTGGCGCATACGTCCGCAGCATCTGCTTGTTGTTGATGAAGCCTCCCGCGGTCAGGATGACGCCGCGGCGGGCGCGAATCGCCGTCTCTTCCCCACCACAGCGGAGCACCGCACCGACGACGGTACGCGTGGCATCCATGACGAGCGCCTGGCACCGGGTATCGACACGCACCTCGGCGCCCGATCCCGTGGCCGCGGCGACCAGCGTCTGCATGAGCAGCCACCCGGCTTGATTCGTGGTCTGCGGGACGTGACCGCGCGGCGCGGGAACCGCGATCTCGCAATAGGGATGCGCCTCTTCGCTTCCGGAGTACACGAGCCCGTCGTCGGTCGGCGGCTCGCCGCTGTAGTGTGGGTAGAACACGGCCTTGAACGGTACACCAAGCCCGACGAGCCACTCGTAGTGGGCGACGCTCTCCTCGCAGTAGACGCGAATCTTTGCCTCATCGGGGGCCGGCCCGCACGAGGCCATGAGATACTTGAACATCTCTTCGACTGAATCCTCGAAGCCACATGCCCGCTGCAGCGCCGTCCCGCCTCCGAGGTAGACGACTCCGCCCGACATCGAAGACGTGCCACCGCCGCCACCCGCGCGCTCCACGACCATGACCTCGGCGCCCGCCGCAACCGCATCGAGCGTGGCCGCCGCACCGGCGCAACCCAGCCCGACCACCAGGACATCGGTCTCGCCAGCCCAACGCTCGATCTCCGAGAGAGCGCGGACGTGCTGCGGCGCCGCAGTCGCATCCATCGGGCTACAGGCGTCCCCAGCGGATGGTGTCGCGGGACACGAACACGACTCGGCGTCCGCTCCAGCCATGCCGCTCCGCGGCGAGCACACCTTCACGCACCATCACGTCCGGATCGTCGCTTCCCGCGGCGATGAGAAACGGCACCACGCCGCGCAAAAGCGGGAGGCGGCGATAGGTCGTCTCGTCTGGCGTAAAGGCCAACACCTGCTGCCTGGGGCGATGCCGCGAAACGTAGCGCGCGGTGCTCCCCGTGAACGTGATCGTACCGATGACGTCGGCGCTCAAGCGCTCGGCCAACTGACACGCCGCCAGCGCCAGCGCCTCGGCCTCGGGTTCGGGACCGTCGCGCCGATCCTGATCGTTGGTCAGCACGAGGCCCTCGCAAAGAGCCTGCTCGGTCTCGTCCGCGATCTTCGCCATGGTCTCGACCGCACGCACCGGATACTTGCCAATCGTCGTCTCGTCCGAAAGCATCACGGCGTCGCTGCCGTCGACGATGGCATTGGCGACATCGGCGACCTCGGCCCGCGTCGGGCTCGGCTGCTCCACCATGGAGTACAGCATCTGCGTCGCCGTGATCGCGGGTTTCGCCACGGCGTTGGCCTTCCGAAGCAGCTTCTTCTGCACGATCGGGACCCGCGCGAAGGGCGTCTCGATGCTGAGATCCCCACGGGCAATCATAATGCCGTCGGCCTCGGCCAGAATCTCGTCGAAGTGTTCGAGTGCCGCCTGCGTCTCGATCTTCGCGATCACCGGCACATCCCCCCCGTGCGCGGCAATCTCGCGCTTGGCAATCAGGACGTCCTCCGCCGTCCGCACGAACGACAAACCGATGTAGTCGAGGCGCTGGGCGACACCGAACGCGACGTCGCGCCGGTCCCGTTCACCGAGAATCGGCACCCCGTAGAGCCCAGACGGAGCGTTCACGCCCTTACGGGCGCTCAGCGCCCCGCCAGCCACGACCTGCGTCTGAATATCCGGGCCAGCAACGTGGACGACCTCGAGCTCCACCTTCCCGTCGGCGAGCATGAGGCGATGACCGGGACGCACCTCGTCAGGAAGTCCAGCATACGACACCGAGACCTCCTGTCGTATCCCCTCCACGTCACGGGTCGTGAGCGTGAAGGCATCGCCGGGCTCGAGCGTGATGGTCCCGTCGACAAACGCCCCGATTCTCACTTTCGGACCCGCCAGATCCTGAAGGATCGCCACCGGCCGATCGCGCTCGACCGCGAGCGCGCGCACGCGCGCGATCACCTCCCCGTGCTCCTCGTGCGAACCGTGGGAGAAATTCAAGCGGGCGACGTTCATGCCCGCATCCATGAGCCCCCGTAACGCCTCCGGCGACGCGGTCGCCGGGCCGATCGTGCACACGATCTTCGTCTTTCGCCGTGGAGTCCCCGTCCCCATGCCGGCCGTCCTATCGTCCGCGGCGGCACCGGGCAACGGGTCCCGCGCCGATGGATCGGCGCGCCGGCGAGAAGCCGACACCAGCGTCTTACGAGCGCTCGTAGCGCCACCCGGTCCCGGACATCACCAGCCGGTGGCGGGCGCCCGGGCATGTCGCATCCGAGGACTCGTAGCCGGCGTCACCGGCCCAGAGTGTTACCGGGCCATCGTCGCTCATCGCGACGCGCGTCTCGAAGTGCTCGGGCTCCGTCGCGCGCGCGGCCGCCAGTGCCGCCGCGGTATCGGGATGCGGAGCCAACCCCGCAAGCGTCACCCAGGTCGGCGGCGCCAACTCGATCTCGAGCGCGTTCCGCTTTGCCAACGCATCGGCGGGACGGATCCAGGTGTGCTCGTGAATCTCGCCCTGATCGATCGTCACGACGTCGGACGCGGCCGCACTCAGAAAGAACCATGTCAGATAGCGCTTCGGCGCGATGGCTGGCGGGGTCCAGTGCGAGAGCGGAACCAACGCCGCCCCATCGAGCTCATGCCCGGTCTCCACGTGGGCTCCGCGTACCGCCGCCCGCCGAGCGGCATCGCACACGTCGGCTGCGCCGAGCCCCACGTGATCGACGTCGTCGACCCGGCCGCCCGGAAACACCCACA
>JAJCZP010000124.1 GCA_029262315.1 Deltaproteobacteria bacterium
CTTGCCTGGCGGCGCCGGACTCTTTGAAGATACGGTTTTCCTGGTTGCTCTCCCGGACGCTCTGTCGCATCTCGGATTTGGTTTCCTGGCGCGCGGATTTTTTTGTGCTCCAAAAAGAATAACGTTCCGGGGCGGTCCGGATCGATCCCTTGTCCTTTTTTGCGGCGACTAACTCTTTGGCCGGTTTTCCTTTATCAGATTCCCCGGCATTTGGTTCTGCGGCGAACACTCCCTGGCTCGTCAATCCCAAAGCAAAAACCGCCGCCAATAGCGTTGCAAGTTTTTTATCTCGCATGATTCAGCCTCCTCAAGTTCTCACTATTAATCTATTTTAGCAAAATTATGCAGTAAATATACCGCGCGGGCGGGCGGAGAGGCTGGAACGCCGGAAACGCTTTTAGTTTCAGGCGAAAAAATACTGTTTTCGGGAGTTTTAGCTGAAAACCGGAGTCGCATTCATGATAATTTGTATACAAAATGCGTCAACCGACTCACAAATTCTGTCGGTATCTCGTTATCTCGGTACCGATGAAGCAAGCAAATAATTTTAGACGGGATTAACGGGATAGAATATTAAGCTTGATATTCCCTTAATGGAATATTATGATATTCCTTGAAAGGAATAGCTGTGTGGGAAGTTGAATTCACAGACGCTTTTGAAAAATGGTGGTTGACGCTCACCGAACAGGAACGGGACGACGCGACCGCAATCATTGAACTTCTGGAAGAAAAAGGCGCCCACCTCCCCTATCCGTATTCATCGGGGATTGAAGGATCAAAGTTTTCTCATATGAGAGAGCTACGCGTTCAAACCCACGGCGATCCTTTAAGGGTGTTTTATGCTTTTGATCCAAGGCGCGCGGCGGTTCTTCTTATTGGAGGAATTAAAACAGGAAACGAAAAACGTTTTTATAAAAAGTACATTCCTTGGGCGGACAAACTGTACGAGGAACATTTGGAAAACTTGGAGGGCTGAATCATGGCCAGGAAATTTGAAGAACTGACCAAAAATATTTCCAAGGAACGACGGGAACGAATCGACGCCAAAAAGGAACTTCTTCTCAAGGAAATGGAATTGGCCGAACTGCGCCAGGCGCTTTCCCTGACCCAATCGACGCTGGCGGAAACCTTGGGCGTCGGCCAGGCGGAGATTTCAAAAATTGAAAACCGGACAGATATGTTTGTCGGCACCCTGCGGAGATTTATCAAAGCCATGGGCGGGGATTTGGAAATCCGCGCCGTGTTCCCCGACCGGGCGATCACCATCAAGAATTTTTCGTCCCTGAAAGAGAAGGTTAACCCGAGCTGAAAAAACTCACCCAGTAGATCCCGTCAATTTTTTAGACAGGATTGACGGGATGAAGAAAAAGAAAAGTTTTTTATTTAATAATTGTCAACTCCCGAGTTAGAAAATTCTTCTTCATTATTTGAAGAAGAATTATTGGAATCATCGGAACGAACAATTTCAGGTTCAAGACTCTCCATTAGCGTTTTAGCGTCATATGCTCCATACAAACCATTTGGAATTTGTCCCTTATAAAGCCTAATTATTGCTGAAGCCGCAGGCTTACTAATTGGGATATTGACTCCCGGAACATAGTACCCTCTGCCTTTTCCATAATAGTAATTTCCGGAAACGTATCCACTGGAATTGTAATGAAACTGTCCTGGGGTTGAAACAATAGAGTCTTTGGACCACTGGCTTTCACCAAGAGTTTGAAAGTAATCATATCCATTTTCAATGGTAATTTCTGCGCATCTATAAAGCAGGTAATTTGATACCGTGTGTCTTGAGGTATAACCGTTTCCTTGATAACTAACCCTAAATGTATCCTTTCCAAGAGAGGAATCAACAAACCCGCCCGTAAGCCCTTTTTTTTGATACGGGGTTGCGCATCCTGAAAGAAAAAAGATAAAACATAAAAATATGCTAATAGTTTTTCTCATTTTAGTTCAATAGAAGTTCATATTGGCCAAAGGTGATCCTGTAAGGAATTGATGGTTCATGAATATGTATCATCGTCGCCTCCCTCATCCTCTTGTCTTTTAATGGGCGGCAAAGGTTCCGCTTCAAACCCGCATTCCTTTTCCGACGCCAAAACTACCAGGTGGTTGTAACGTTGCCGCAAAGCATTGACTTCAACTTTCTCGGCGTCGCTAAAGTCCATGGCGAACCAGATAGGCCAGATGAGCAACCCGGCCACACCCAACGCGACATTCTTACCCGATTTATCCGTATCGGGGATCAACCTCTGAATTTCTAATTCGGTATTTTTTATTCCCATTTCCAATCCCTTACAGGATCGTTTTTCATCCCCATATTGGTAAACCATTACCGGATAGGCCGTACGTCCGCCGCATCCTGTTAATAGGATCAGAAAGGTTGCGACGGCGAACAGCAGGCAACGCATTATCGGTTTTCCTTAAGGGGTTGGGTTTGCCGTGGATTCTGGGGGGGGGGGGGCCGCCGGCGCGCGCAGCGGGGGAGGCAAGCAGAGCCACAGCGGAAAAAAA
>JAJCZP010000125.1 GCA_029262315.1 Deltaproteobacteria bacterium
CCGGCTCATCAGGAGCTTTTCAGTTTGCCCTTCTTGGCAACCCGTTTAATACCTCATTTATTTCATATGGAGGCACGTCCGCCTTTGGTCCAACTGACGGACTGTCAACGTCCGGCACTTTTCTGATATCTAACCGCGCACCTGCCAACACAAATGAAATAATCAGTCGCGTTGATGGAGTTGCTGGGCCGGGCGTTGCACATGGATCGGTAAATGCCGCCGGAATAGATGTTTTGATTGGTGCGCGAAGAGTATCGGGGAACACTGGAATTGGCCTTCCGTATGACGGAAAGATTGGGGAAATCGTCGCTTACAATCGTGTGTTGACCGCTCAAGAGCGTGCGGATGTCGAGTCTTATCTGAACACCAAGTGGGGGATTTGATTCGGCATGTCTTCGATCTTGGATCACAATTTCTGCGTTGTTGAGAACGACCTGTGGGAGTTCAACATCACGCTGCGCGATCAGACGACGCAGCTTCCGATTGATTTGACTGGCGCTACGATTCGGATGGACGTCAGGTCGACGTTCACATCAGCATTAGTCGTGCATGATTTTTCAATTGGCGATGGCATTATCGTGACCACGCCTGCTAGTGGACTTGCCGCGTTTTCAAAGTTGGCCGCGATTGCTGCTGGAGAGTATGTGTACGACCTTCAGTACAATTTTGGCGGCGCTGGACCAAAGACTCGCCTGCGTGGGAGGGTGAACATACTTCCCGAGGTGACCCAAGGTGCCTGACGAAATCGTCATCGATGTTCCAGATGTCACCGAGGTTGTGGTCGAGGACGACGTGACGGAGTTGGTCATCTCTGCCGCGGGGTCTGGCGGTGCGTCGACGTTCATAGAATTGGACGACACGCCGGGTGCATTTTCTGCTCCGCTACAGCTTGTTCGTATAAATGCAGCGGGAAATATGCTCGAGTTTGTGGCGCCGGCTGCTCCGGTTGCGCCTGGCGGGGCGGACACTGAGGTTCAATTCAATGGCGCCGGTTCCTTCGGTGGCATATCGCCGTTCACCTGGGACGGAACCAATCTTCGATTCGATCACAACTCAGGCACGAATTTCCTACGGATCACGAGGACCAATAGCGGAGATTTCCTGACTCCGAACATCCAGGCCGATGACGACCAGGACTCGGGCATCGTGGTGTATTCCGATGGCGTGTTCACGAACGTGGGCTTCACTATCGACGGCGTGCCTATCTTTTCTGCGCTGTCGGTGGGTGGCAGCACCCAGCTTTTCATGGGCGGCACAACACTGCAGGCGATCTTTACTACCTCGATGAATATGAGGGCCACCGGCGCGGGCCCCGGAATCTCTGCCGGGCTTCCCGATGGCAAGGTGACGCTACATCACTCGGTGGCAGGGACTTCGTGGGCACAGATCATTGGTCCGGCGGGTGGGTTTCCAACGATGCGATGGATCACCACTGGAAACTTCGGCGTCGCCCTGATTGGTCCCGCCGTAGCGGCTCAGATCGACTTTACTCTTCCCCCCACCATCGGCGCCGTCCGCTCCATGATGACAGACCTGGCCGGCAATGGCGTGCTCACGATGGAGCAGATTCCGCCTCGGATGATCGAGTTCCGATTCGGAACCGTCACCTCCGGCGACAAGAGGCGGGCCTCGATTCCATTTTCCGGGACTATTCTGAGCGTGAAGGTGGTCGCCGATTTGTCTGGGAGTGTGGCGTTTGACGTCTTCAAGGACGACTTTGCGACCTACACAGGGTCGGCGGGCATGACGGATATCGTCGGCGCCGGGGACGCTGTTGATTTGTCAACGGCTGTGAAGAATGATGTAGACGTGTCAGGGTGGACCGACGTGGCTGTAGCCGCGGATGATATCATCGAGCTTCGTGCCACCTCGACCTCTATCACGCTGACAGACGTTTCTGTGATGATCGAGATTCAGCCAACGTAGATCGTTGTGAAGGAAAACAATGCCACTTGAACCCGTCAGAAAAGGAAAGATTCCTATGGATGAATCAGCAATTCTTTCAGTCATGATCGGCAATGCGCTCGATTTCAAGCACGTCGGAGATGATGGCCAGAACCCGAACAAGGTGCAGTGTTTCTCGTCTCAGTTCACCGCGTCTGAGTTTTCTGCCATCGTCGGCGAGGGCACAGATTTGGTTAAGGCTGCGATCGATTGGGAATCCAAGAAGAACGCTGCGTTCCCCCCCAACTGATTCACGCCGATGTTTGAGCCGGGGGCGCTCGCTGTAAGACGCGGTCGTCTCTGGTTCTCGTCGTTCCACCGCCTGTATCGAGATCATTCCTATGGCATTCACGCCCGAAGATGGGACTGGGATCGCTGGTGCGAACGGCTATGTTGACGTCACGTTTTTTCGAGATCATCACGCCGATCGTGGCCGGGTCACCACTTCTCCCATCATCACGGACACTCAGGCTCAGCAGGCGATCGTCCGCGCGAGCGATTACATCGATCAGCGGTTTGGCACCCGATTTCGTGGTTTTCGCCTGGGGCAGTTTCAGGGGCTCGAGTGGCCTCGCCTGTCTGCGTTTGATGATGACGAGTATCTGTTTCAGGGCGTGCCGACTCAGATTCAGAAGGCGTGCTCCGAGTACGCGCTCCGTGCGTTTGTGCTCGGCGAGCTTGCCCCTGACGCCCCGCGGGCGGCTCCGTCCCAGAACCTGGCCGATCCATCGAACGTCGTCACAGGGGCCAGCCAGGCGTCTGGTGTGATCCGATCACAGTCCGATCAGGTGGGGCCGCTGCGGACGGCTCGCTCGTTCATGAGCCAAGCGGAAATCCAAGCGTTGCTCCGTGACAGGAGTGCGATGGCTGGCGGCCTGGTGTCTGGGGTGTACATCCCGGAATATCCCACGGCGGACTTGTGGATCAAGGAAGTGATCGACGTCGCCTCTGCCAGAACGGTGGCACGCGGATGACCCGCTTCGATTACAGCGGGCTGATTGCGAGCGCCTCGACCATCATCACCAGCTTTGGGGCGCCTGCTGTCGCTGTGTTGGCCGGCACGTCACCCACCTCCAGCGATAAAGACTGGCGGGGGGCGGATTGTGGCGGCACCCTGAATGTCAATATAGAGCTCGCAGTCACCGATTTCGAGGATGACGAGGTTGACGGTGACCGGGTGCGGCGGACCGACAAGCAGGGTTGGACGTTTCCGCCCGCGACCGGAGAAGACCTTCGAAATGCCACCTCGGTGGTGCAGGACAATGTTCGGTATTCGGTCGAGCATGTGATGGTTATCAAACCCGCAACCCAGGTGCTGGCGTACCGCTTGACGCTGAGGCGCTGATATGCCAGCCACCAGAGCACAAGCTCGGGATCAGATCAGCGCCATGGTGCGGACGGCGGCGATTGCCAATGGGGTGGCTCGCGGTGATATTTTCTACGACGGCAAGCAGGGCCGGAAGCCGGCTGAGGACGAGCCGGTTGTTCCCTGGCTCAGAATCCTGTTGCGGCACCAGGCGAGTGCCAAGACCAGCCTGACAGGTACAGGAGGCGCGTCGAGGTTCACCAGAACCGGGACGCTGACGATCCAGGTTTTTGCTGTGTCTGGCGATGGCCTGGATAGTGAGAATATCCTGGTGTCTGCATTGCAGGAATCGATAGAGGGCAAGGCGACCAGCGGTGGCGTGCTGTTTTTCGACGTGACTGCGAATGAGATCGGCGAGGACGGCCCGTGGTGGAATACCAACATCACCGCGCGGGTCGAGTATGATGAGTTTGTCATCACCTGAATAGGAGGCGTTGCTATGGCGCTGAAGGGCAATATCGACAGCCGGGTAACTGGACTCCGTTTCTTGGAGGAGGCTGGGCTCAAGACTCCGCCGAGCACCCTCGCTCATCAGGTTTGGTTCCCGGTTGAACCAAACAGCTATGGCGATTTTGGTGGCTCGGTCGTCACAGTTGCTCGCAATCCGATCAGTGAAAGTCGCCAGAATTTGAAGGGCGTCACTACTGATTTGGATGCGTCTGGCGGCATCGTTCAGGACATTACGCAGGAAAATCTTGTCCGCTTGATGCAAGGTTTTATGTTCGCCGATGCACGCGAGAAGGCGGACACCGCCGGATTCTCCCGCGAGCGCACATTCAATGCTGACGGCACCGAAGACGCTGCGCCAACCACGATTGCTATCACCGGCGTAACCGCCGTGGCATATCAAGCTGCGTCTGGTCTTGATGCCTTTGTCGCGGGCGACCTAGTTCTCTCTACAGATTTTGTTCCAGCAACGAACAATGGATTCAAGGTTGTTGATACCGGTGGCATTGCTACCAATCTTCCGATCGTTGGTGGTGGCATGACGATCGAGACACCCGCCGCTGCTGCTCGCATTCGCGTCGTTGGTCATCAGTATCCAACCGGAGACCTTTCCGTCGACGTCGACGCGGCTCTATTCCCCGTCATCAACTCTGCATCAAATGCGTTTTTGAATCAGGCTCTTATTCCTGGCGAATGGATTTTTAATGGCGGCGACTCCGCCGCGACACAGTTCGACACCGCCATCATGCAGGGCTACGCCCGTATCCGCGCGGTTGCCGCTGACGGCTCGAGCATCACGCTCGACAAGACCCAGCAGTCCTGGGGCACGGTTGATGACCCGGGCACCGGAAAGACGATTCAGCTTTTCTTCGGGCTTGTGATCAAGAACGAATCCAATGCAGATTTGCAGATCACACGTTCCTATCAGCTTGAGCGTCGGCTCGGGAAGCCGGATGACACACTGACTGGTGATCAGGCTGAATATCTCGTTGGATCAATCGCCAATGAAATGACGTTCAACATTCCCACGGCGGATAAGGCGACCGTCGATCTTGGATTTATCGCTCTTGATAATGAAACGCATAACGAGAACGATGATGGCGGTACAACCCCGATCAAGTCTCAGCGTGCAGGTGTCACTGCGCCAGCGATCATCCAGGCTGACGCATTCAATACATCGTCCGATGTTGCTCGCATTCGAATTGGAAGTGTATCTGCCTCTGATAGCTTCCCGGCAGCATTCTTTGGGTTTGCTCAAGAGTTGACGCTGTCGATTAACAACAATGCAAGCCCAAACAAGGCGATCGGAACCCTGGGCGGTTTCAGCGTGACCATTGGAAACTTCGTCGTTTCGGGAACGACCACGGCATATTTTCAGAGCGTCTCCGCGATCCAGTCTGTGCGCAGTAACGACGACATCACGCTGGATATTCATCTTGTCAAGGCTAATGCTGGCATCAGTTTCGATATCCCGCTTCTTACGCTTGGTGATGCTCGCCCCAATGTCGAGCTTGACCAGCCGGTCACTCTTCCGCTGGGCGTCGCGGCGGCCAGTGGAGCTAAGATCAACTCTGCCCTGGATCACACGCTTTTGGTTATGTTTTTCCCATATCTCCCGTCGCTTGCAGGCTGATCCGTTCTCGCCTATCGTAGTCTCGTAAACACAACCACCGGAGACGCGAGCATGGGCACTTACGCTGCATATCAGACCGACGAGAAGCTGGAACGCGAAGGCGCCGTTGTTGATCTCGGTGAACGCGGGGCTTTTCTCATCGCTCGCGCTGGCGGCAAGAACACGAAGTACACGAAGCTC
>JAJCZP010000126.1 GCA_029262315.1 Deltaproteobacteria bacterium
CTCTTCACTCGCATACCGTGCCAGGCAGCGGGCGGCCTCGACCTCGGTGGCCAAGTACGCGATGCGCTCGGTCTGCGGCTGGTGCGCGTCGATCTCCCGCCCCTTGTTCGTGAGCGCCGATCCCTTGGCCACAACCTCGTCCCGCGCGCGGCCCAGGGCATCGAGAATGGTCGTGGTGGCTTCCTTCGTTCCGTCGCTCATGGGGGGTGGCTCCTTCGGTTGGCCGCGGGCCCGGGACCCGAGCTGCGGCATTGGGATCGCGGCCTGGTGTCGGCCGCGGCGGTTGCAGCGTGATCCCTTTTTACCACCGGGCTGTGGCCGCGCAACTTCGCCATATCCCGCGCCGCCCCTGCCTGGCACGCTCCGGCACGATTGTTGACGACGTCCACGGCCGCGCGTAGGATCGCTCGCTCTCCCGCTGGCGGCCGCATCACCAGGGCACGCCCACGACAACACTCGAGCAACGCACTCTCGGAGGCCTCAATGGAAATTCGTCGCGTCGGCGTCATCGGAAGTGGTCAAATGGGCACTGGAATCGCTCAGGTCAGTGCGCGCGCCGGCTACGAGACGGTGCTGGTCAAGATGACCGAAGGGCCAGTGGACAAAGGGAAGCAAGCGATCACCAAGGCGTTGCAACGCGAGGTCGACAAAGAGCGCTGCTCGCAGGAGGACATGGACGCCACGCTCGGGCGACTGTCCTGCACGAACAAGCTGCACGACCTCTCCGAGACCGACCTCATCATCGAATCGGTCATCGAAGACCATGCCGAGAAGGTCGATCTGTTCGGTCGCCTCGACGACATCGTCGCTGAGAGCGCCGTGTTCGCGACCAACACGTCCACGCTCTCCGTCACAGCGCTCGGCGAGGCAACGAAACGCCCGACGCGTTTCATCGGCATGCACTTCTTCAACCCCGCGCCCATCATGAAGCTGGTGGAACTCGTTCCTACACTTCGGACCGATGCGCTCGTCCTTGGGGCCGCGGAAACCTACATCAAGCAACTCGGCAAAACCGGCGTTCTCATTCGAGACTTCACCGGGTTCGTCGTCAACCGACTCCTGACTCCGTACATGGTAGACGCCATTCGCACCTTCCAGGAAGGCTTGGCATCCGTCGATGCGATCGACTCGGCCATGCGGCTCGGCGCCAACCATCCAATGGGGCCTCTTGCGCTTGCCGACTTCATCGGGCTCGACATCGTCTGCCACATGGCCACGAACCTCTACGAAGAGTACCGCGAGTCCCGCCTGACGCCTCCCCCGCTGTTGCGACGCCTCGTTCTTGCCGGCTATCTCGGCCGCAAGAGCGGCAAGGGCTTCTACGACTACAGCCACAAGCCGCCCCAGCCGAACGATTGGCTGGTGTCGAGCATGGGCGAAGTCTAATCCATGCTGTCGCGCATTCATCACATTGGCGTCGTCGTCCGAGACCTCGAACAGGCGTACGGATTCTGGCGCAATACGCTGGGCCTACCGGTGCACAAGGTAGCGACCGTGAAAGATCAGGACGTCCGGGCCGCCCTACTGACCGTGGGCGAGAGCGAGATCGAATTGCTCCAACCGCTGTCGGATCAGAGCGGCATCGGCAAGTTCCTGGCCAAGCGTGGCGAGGGCCTGCACCACCTCTGCTTCGCCACCGACGACGTCGGCGCCGAATTGGAGGGCGCGCGGGACAAGGGAACGCGCCTCATCGACAAGCAGCCTCGTCCCGGCCTCGCGGGGATGATCTGCTTCCTGCACCCCGCCTCCACCCGCGGGGTACTCGTCGAGTACGCCGAGCCCTACCCGCCGGGTCACCCCGGGCTGCCCGGAGAGGAGCCGTTGCCATGAAGGTGGAACGAATCCGCAATGCTACGGTAGTCTCCCCGGACGCTGCGGCGGCGCAGAAGACATTCACAGACCTCTTCAGCCTCGCAACCGCCGGACCGGGGGCGCTCGCCGTCGGCGAGTCCCGCATCGAGTTCGTGACCCCCGCCGAGGGAACGCGGCTCGGCGAGGCCCTCGCCACCAGCGGCGAGGGTATGGCCGAGATTTGTCTCCGCGTCGCCGACTTGGCGACCGCGGCGGACGCGTTGCGCAAAGCGGGTGTCGCCTTCGCGGAAGAGCAGACCGATGGCACACCTGGACTTCACATCGATCCCAGCGCCGCCCACGGGGTGCGTCTCACACTGCGCGACGTCGACTGAGACGACACGCAGGCTCACAGGTTTGTAGCGCCTGCCACAAAACTAGCGCGCCCCAACACCGCCGACTCCTGAAAGACCAGCATCTTCGGCGACACGGATCTGGCACATCCGTTGCAGCGCCCCCTCGACGTGTTGAACGAGCATTTCATGGGGCGGCGGCTGGGATGAGGACGCGGACGTTCACCCCGTGGCAGCCGTTGGGGTCTCTGGCGGTCGACGCCGCACCCAACCGTCCCGGAGTCTTTCAGCTGGCCACATTGGTCCGCACGATCGTGTACATCGGCGCCGCACCCGATCTGGCTGCGGCTCTCGCACAGCATGTGTCGTTGACCGGAAGCCCGTACTCCCTCGGTCGCCGGTACTTTCGCTTCATCGAGGTCGATCAACCCGAGCAACTCCAGCAACGACTGCTCGATGAGTTCCGACGCGCCCACCAGGACAGCCTACCCGCGGCGCAGGCCACACTCCCGGCAAGTCCGTCGTCTCGACTGCTGCGCGCGGTCTGATCCCGGGCGAAACCGGGGCATCGTGGGTCGCGCCTCGCCCCCCGGACGGCGATTTCACCGCACGCCGCCTCCAGCAGCTACGCGACAGCTCTCCGAGCCGAGCGTGACCACCCGGCGAAGAGCCTAGTATTCGCCCCTCGCCGACGCCTCGACCACGGATAGCGGGTCAGCCGCGTGTCGCGGTTGCGTGCACCCGGGGTGGGACCTCGAACAACGGCTCCGCGTCACTCGCAGCCGCGGCCGGCGCGACGGCGGCGGTGTCGGCCATCTCAGGAAGACGGAGATCGACGCGGGTACCGCCGTTGGTCGCAGGACCGAGATGACAGCGGCCGTGGAGGAGCCCCACGCACACGCGGACCAGGTTGAGTCCGAGCCCAAGCCCATCGTGCTTGCGGGCGTGGCTGTCGTCTCCCTGGCGAAAGAGCTCGAAGATGCGGCGGGTCCGTTCCGGCGCGATCCCGCTCCCGGTATCCATGACCCGAATAAGCGTATCGTTGGAGGGATGCTCACGCTCGATCTCGAGCCGCACCTCCCCCTCATCCGTGAACTTGAACGCGTTGCTGAGCAGATGGAAGAGCAAACGTTTGAGCAGGCGCGCGTCCGTCCGACAGATGCGAGCGTCGGATGCGATCTCCACGACAAAGGCCGGACCGCCGTCCCTCTCGACCTCCGGCATCGCACGGACGATCTCCTCGATCAGCGGCTGGAGCGTCACCTCCGAGGGGGTCGGCTTGATGCGCGTCGTCTCGGCGTCGACGAAGAACAGCATGTCCTCGACGAGTTGATGGAGATGACGCCCGTTCGTTTGGATGCGATCGAGGTACTCGTTCTGCTGCCGATTGACGGCCCCAGCCGCACCATCGCTCAGCAGGCTGCCAAATCCCATGATCACACCGAGCGGCGTTCGCAGTTCGTGCGACATGAGTGCGAGAAAGGTCTTCTTCGCCTGGTTCGACGCAATCAACGAGGTCGCCAGACCCGAGATACGCTCGGACTGCTCACGGAGCGTGTGCTCGTGCTGACTGAGCTGGGTCCGACTCGACCCGATCTCACGTTCGAGACCGCGCTGAATACCCGCCATGGACAAGCGCGTCTGCGCTACGGTCAACACCTGACTGACGATCTCACCAACCAGTTCGAGAGCGCGCTGGCTGATCAGGTCCCAGGTGACCGTCAGCAGTTGCACGCACATGACGGCGCCAACCCGCACGCCACCCACAGTAAGCGGAAAGCCGACGATGCTGCCCTCCAGCTGCGGGGGTAAGGGGCGCCGCTTGCCGATGCCCTCACCGCCCCACCGCAGCAACGCACGCTCGTTCACGACGTCGCGCGCGAGCGTCAAGACAATGGGCGGCACCTCGCTCGGCGCACCGCCGAAACGCACGGACTGGCTGTAGCTGCCGGCGACCTCCAAATCATCACCGTCATCGCTCACGATCACGGCAACACTTTCGTAACCGAGTTCGGCGACCACCGCCCGCGCGACTTCGGTGCAGAGCTCTTCGAAGGACGTGACGTTCTGCCCAAGGCTGACCAGATCGCGAATGAGCGACAAGTGGGTCAGCAGCGCGTCGTTCTGCTGCTGGCCCTCGTCGATCGCGTCGCGGTAGAGTTGTCGCGTCACGTCAGCCTCCAAAAAAGGTTTTCAGATCGTCCTTCTGCCCCTGCAAGCTGGCAGCGATGTCGACGCAATTCTCGAACGACAGCCCGGCCAGGCTGAGGGTCGTGAGCTCGGTCTCTGCCTCGGGCGCCAAGGCGCCATCGTTCATGTCGGTCCAGTGCGCCAGCCGATTCGCGACGTTGACCACATCGGAGGACCCAATCTCGGACCCGGGCTCGAGCACGTCGTGATGGCACTGCGCGGCCACCGCGATCCACTCTGGCAGCGCCCACGCCTCGGCCAGCCAGCCACCGGCCTGGGCATGATCGACACCAAACGCCGCCTGCTCACGGTCGGTCACGGACCCGTCGCCCGCCTCCGTGATGCGATCGTACTCGACGCCGAATCGCATCCGCAGCACGACCTGCCCGATGTCGTGCAAGAGCCCGGCGGTGAAGGCCATCTCAGGCTCCACCGCACGCGTTTTCTGCGCCACCAGCTTCGCCGCTGCCGCGACCAGCGCGGAGTGCTCCCAAAGCCTAGCAAGCGAGAAGTTGGTGCCCGTCCGCAGCGTGTCCCAGATCTTCACCCCGAGCGCGATGTTGCGCACGGCCGAGAAGCCGAGCAGCATCACCGCGCGGGTCAGGCTCGCCACCTCGCGTGGGCATCCGAAAAAGCTGCTATTCGCGAGACGCAGAATGCGCGCCGTGAGCGCCTGGTCGCGTTGCAGCACGTCCACCAGATCCCGCGCCGAGGAACGGTCGCCGTCCACGACGGCGAGAATATGCACAAGCAGCACCGGGATCGTGGGGAGATCCTTCGTGCTGATGATTTCGGCGCGCAGCCTCTCCAGCTGTCCAACCTCGGCCATGGAGTACCCCGGAGGTGCTATCGGACGGCGCGACGCAGGACTTGAGACCGCACGCCCAGCCGTACCGAGACCCACCCGATTCCGGGCGCTTGCGAGTGCCATACGATATGGCCAGGCGCGGGGATCGGCCCGGCTGCTTGAAACATCGAGGCGACCGCGCCTATCTCCGCCAGGTGACTACCCACGGGCCGCATGCGGCCATCGCCGACCTGCGCTTCTCCTCCCACGCGGTTCATCGATTGACGGGCGCCGTCCGCACCGCCCTCCTCGCGCAGGCGCCGAACCTCCACACGCCGAACTTCACGCGCCTCGGAAACGCCGATCTGACCCTACTCTTTCGCGAGTACGATGCGCGCTTCTTCGGCGGCGCCCTGCGTACCCGGATCGAGGCGGATCACGCGCACCTCGTACTCAGGCCCTCCAGCCGCATGACCAGCCGAGGCGGCCAGACGCAATGGCGGCGGCACACGCAACGCCGAGGACGTATCCTCGCAACGCGCACGTCCTACGAGATCGCGATCGCGGAGGATCTCGTCCTCCAAGCGTTCAACGAGGACCATCGCGCCATCACGGTGAACGGCTTGCTCTGCAACGATCGGCTCGACGCCGTCCAACGCATCTTCGAGCACGAACTCGTCCACCTGACTGAGATACTGTTCTGGAGCTCGTCGAGTTGCCGCGGGAGCCGCTTCCAATCCCTGGCACAGCGGCTATTCGGCCACACGGAATTCACGCACAAGTTGATCACGCGGCGAGAGCGCGCGAGGGTCCAACTGGGCATCGAGATCGGCGACCGGGTGTCTTTTGCGTGTCGGGGAAATCCCCGCACCGGCATCGTCAACCGGATCACGAAGCGAGCGACGGTCCTCGTCAGAGACGATCAGGGACGACTGTACGGAGACGGTCACCGCTACCGCGCCTACTATGTCCCCGTGGCGCGCCTGGAAGCGCACTAGCCCGGGCCCTCACCGGGCCACGCTCGGCCGCGCGCAGCCCCGCTCAGCCCCGCTCCACCCCACGCAGAATGATCTCCATCATGGCGTTCGCCGTCGCCTTGGGCGGCGCGGCGGCGATCTCGACCATGTCCGGCCGGGCGAACTCGCGTCCGAGACCGCCGAGGAGATGGGCGAGCGACGCGGTGTCGACCGACGCGATGTGCCCCTCGGCAACTGCACGGTCGAGCAGACTCCGGACGACGGCGATCACATACTCCTCGTGACTGTCGATCAGGCGCTTCGCGCCGGGAACTTTGGCGAAGCTCCGCGCGAATGTGACCGTCTCCGGTTGCACGGCCTCGTTGGCCGCTTCGAGGTACGCACGGAGCGCCCCGAGCGGCGCCAGAGACGCGTCGAGCGATGCGATCGCTTTGCGCCCGATGCGATGCAATCGACGGTCGACGACTGTCAACGCCAGCTCTTCCTTGCTGGGCGCCAGCCCGTAGAGTGTGCGGAGCGAGCAATTGGCGCGCGCAGCGATCTCCGCCATCGTGAGTTCCGCCAACCCGTCCCCCGTCAGGATCCGCTCGAGCTCATCCAGCAGCTGACGCTGACGCTCGGTCAGCCGCGCCTCGGCCTCGGGCGCAAGCAGCGGCTTCGGAGCGCGCACCCCTGGGAACCGGAGGCGTTCCTCGGCCTTCGGCGTCGCCGCGCTCAAGACAACAGCGCCTCCGGGACGTCGGCAACCCGCGCACGCAACCACTCGCCCAGACTCTTCGCCTGCGCATCCTGGCGGGTCGACGCGGCCACGCCCTCCTCGAGCAGCCCGTGCACGACGAAGTTCAGCGAGCGAATGGCGGGCAGCCGGTGGCGGTCGACGCGCAACGGCGCGACTTCCGGCAGCAGGAGGCGCAAGCGTTCGACGGTCAAGAAATCATCGAGCCAGCCCCACGCCTCGTCGCTGCGGGCGAAGACACCGAGGTTCGCGTTGCCACCCTTGTCACCGGAGCGCGCGCCAAACACCTTGCCGAGCGGCGCGCGCGTCGTCGGGCCCGCCGGTACCGCCACCGCCGGTCCGGGGGTCGAGGCGACCGAAACCTCGGCCGGCGGAATGACCGACGAGACCTCGCGCGACCCGCCGCCTAGAATCGTCACCTCCTGCGGGACGAGAGCCGCCGGAATCGTCGCGGGCTCGTACACGCCGAAGGGTCGTCCCGCTGCTGGCCCACCACCGATGCCGAAGAATCCAGGGATGGTTGCCAACCCGAGCTCCGTCACTGCGTTGGAGAATCCGCGGCCGACCTTTTTCTCATCCGGGTCCTTCACGCTGACACGCCAGATCGCAACGGCCTGCTCGTTGCTTTCGGGATCCGCCTTGTCGTTGCGCATCAGCCTGGTCGTCACCTGGGCGAAATCCTCGGGCGCGAACGGACAGGCCTTCCAGAAGGCCTCCTCGACGAGCGCGGCCTTGGCTTCGATATCCAAGCCGGTCAGACACACACTCATGTCGTTCCGGAAGCCACCCATCCGATTGATACACACCTTGAGGGTCGACGGCGGGGGCTCGCCCTTGATGCCGTACATGCGCACGCGATCGGGCCCGACTTGCTCGAGCTGAATGGTGTCGAACCGTGTCGTGACATCCGGCCCGAAGTACTCCGGCCCGCCGATCTCGTAGAGGAGCTGCGAGGTGACGGTGCCGACCGATACCTCACCGCCGGTGCCGTCGTGCTTGCCCACCACGGTCGAACCATCGGCGGCCACCTCGGCCCAGGGAAAGCCCGTACGGGACAGGCCCTGCACTTCAGTGAAGAACGAGTAGTTGCCCCCCGTCGCCTGGGTACCGCACTCGATGACATGCCCAGCAACAACCCCGCCAGCGAGCGCATCCCAGTCGGTACGCGTCCAGCCGTGGTGCCAAGCGGCCGGCCCACACACGACCGCCGCGTCGGTGACGCGACCGGTAATCACGATGTCGGCGCCCTGCTCGAGCGCGTCGACGATACCCCAACATCCGAGATACGCGTTGGCGGTCAGAAACGCCGACGCATCGGTAATCGGCTCGCCCGTCTCGAAGTTGCCGAGCTTGCCGGCAGCGATCAACTCTTCGATGCGCGGGGCGAGGTCGTCACCGCGCACGTAGGCGACCTTCGGATGGAGTCCCAGGCTCTTTGCCAGCTCGGCCACGGCGGCGGCGCACCCTTCGGGATCGAGCCCGCCCGCGTTCGAGACGACTTTGATGCCCTTGTCGAGGCACGACCCCATGACCTGCTCCATCTGCGTGACGAAGGTTCGTGCGAAGCCGCCATTGGGCCGCTTGAGCCGAGTGCGCGCAAGAATGAGCATCGTGAGCTCTGCCAGCCAATCGCCAGTGAGAACGTCGATCGGGCCCCCCTCGACCATCTCTTGCGCCGCCGAGACGCGGTCACCGAAGAAGCCGGAGCAATTCGCGATCCGAACGGGATCAGCCATCATGAGTCTCCCTTTGTCTCGGCGGGCTCGACCACCAGAAGCACCGCACCGCTTTCCACTTGCGCTCCCTGCTCGACTCGCACCTCGGACACGACACCGTCCTCCGTGGCGGCCATCGGGTGCTCCATCTTCATCGCTTCGAGCACGACCAATGTCTCGCCAGCGCGAACCGCATCCCCGACCGACACGCGGAGATCGAGGACCCTGCCCGGCATGCGCGCCACGAAGCCGCCCGTGGCCTCCTCGGCCCCGGGCACCTCGAAACGAGGCTGGATGAGCAGCGCCACGTCGCCACGCGCGCCATGAACGGTCACCTGATCCCCAGCGCGAGCGATGTGCGCCACGCAGCGCCGCCCGGCGATCTCGACGTCGATGCGGTCGGCGCTCCACGCGTGCACGCGCGCGTGCGTGCCGTCGGCCATGCGAAAACGTCCGTCCCGTTGCCGCTGGTAGCCGATGGTCAGCGTGCGTTCACCGTAGCACATGGTGATCTGCTGATCGGGAAGCCGGGCGTTCCGCCACCCACTCGGGGTGGTCGCCAGCACCTGCGCCGCGTCTCGCATGCTGCCCTGGATCCAGAGCGCGGCTGTCTGCGCCGCGCGCACGAGCTCATCGTCCGCGAGCGCGAGATCCCGCGCTGGCGCGACCCGGTCGATGAAGTCGGTCGTGGTGTCGCCCTCCAGGAACGCCGGCGTCCGAAGTGTTGCGACGAGAAAGTCGCGATTGGTCATCACCCCGGCGAGCTGCGTGCGCTCGAGCGCCAAGGCCAACCGTCCGGCGGCCTCGCGTCGCGTCGGCGCGTGGGCGATGACCTTGGCGAGCATCGGATCGAAGCTCGTACCGATTACCGAGCCAGCCGCGACTCCCGAATCCCAACGCACCGCTGGCGACACCGCCGGTGCGAACGCCGCGAGCGTGCCCGTCGCCGGCAGGAAGCCCGTCGTCGGATCCTCGGCATAGAGCCTGACCTCGATGGCCGAGCCCGTGAACGTGACATCGCCCTGCCCGTATCCGAGCGGCTCGCCGGCCGCGATCCGGAGCTGCTCGCGGACGAGGTCGATGCCGGTCACGGCCTCGGTCACGGGGTGCTCGACCTGCAATCGCGTATTGACCTCGAGAAAGAAGAACTCGCCCGTGTCATCGTCGACCAGGAACTCGACAGTACCCGCTGACTGGTAGCCGAGTGCCTGCGCGAGCCGAAGCGCGGCGTCGCCCATCGTCTCCCGCAGCGCGGCATCAACCCGCGGTGAAGGCGACTCCTCGACGATCTTCTGGTGACGGCGCTGGATCGAACACTCGCGCTCCCCGAGATGCACGATCGTCCCGTGCGCATCCCCGAGGATCTGGATCTCGACGTGACGCGCGCGCGCCACATAGCGCTCGAGAAATACCCGGTCGTCGCCGAATCCACTCAGCGCCTCGCGCTTCGCGGCCGCAACCGCCTCATCGAGGGCATCGGCTGACGCTACGACCCGCATCCCTTTGCCGCCGCCTCCCGCCGCCGCCTTCACGAGCAGCGGATACCCGAGCGCGGCGGCGCCCGCGATGTCCTCGGCTCCCGGAAGCGTCGGAACCCGCGCCTCTTCCGCCAGCGCCTTGGCCGCCAACTTGTCGCCCATGCGCGCGATCGCGCTGGGTGACGGGCCGACCCAGACGAGTCCCGCGGCCGTGACCTCGGCCGCGAATCCGGCGTTCTCCGACAGGAAGCCATAGCCGGGATGGATGGCCTCGGCCCCACTGACGTGCGCCGCCGCAAGCACCGCGGCACCATCGAGATAGGAGCTCGGCAGGCGCACGGCCTCGTCGGCATCGGAGACGAACGGCGCCTCGGCGTCCGCATCGACGTAGACCGCGACGCACCGTATGCCCATGGCGTGCGCGCCCCGAATCACGCGGCGCGCGATCTCGCCTCTATTGGCGACCAACAACGTCGTAAAGCTCACAGTCGGAATACCCCGTAGCCTTCGGCGCCCTTGACGGGACGGGTCCGCACGACCGAGAGACAGATCCCGAGCACGGTCCGCGTGTCGCGGGGGTCGATGATCCCGTCGTCACTGATCGCGCCCGTCGCCTCCAGTGCGACCGAACCTTTTTCCTGAATCTTCTCCACCGCCGCGGCAATCATGGCGTCGGTCTCCTCGTCGAAAGGCTCGCCCTTACGCGCCGCCGCGGCACGGCGGACGATCGACATGACGCCCGCGATCTGCTTCCCACCCATGACCGCGATCTTCGCGGTTGGCCAGATGAAGGTGAAGCGGTTGTTGAACGCTCGGCCGGACATGGCATACGTGCCGGCGCCGTACGACGCGCCGAAGATGACTGTGAGATGCGGCACGGTGGAGTTCGTCACCGCGTTGATCATCTGCGAGCCCTTCTTGATGATACCAGCCTGCTCGAAGTCGCGACCGACCACGAAACCGGTCAGGTTCTGCAGAAAGAGCAGCGGTACGTCGATCTGATTGTTGAGCTGTACGAAGTGCGCGGCCTTCTCCGCCGCCTCGGGAGTGAGCACGCCGTTGTTGCCGAGCACGCCGATCGGATACCCGTCGATCGAGGCCCATCCACACACCAGCGTCGTACCGTAACGCGGCTTGAACTCCTCGAAGCGCGAGCCGTCGACGACCCGCGCCACGACGTCGCGAACATCCACGGGTCGACGGAGATCGGGGCTCACGAGCCCGAGGAGTTCTTCGGGGTCGGAGACCGGCGGATCCGCCCGGAGACTCGGCGCTGGTCCTGCCTTCCGCCAATTGAGGTGCGACATGACCTCGCGACACAAGCGAAGCGCGTCGCGCTCGTCCTCGGCCAGATACTCGCCAAGCCCCGAGACCTCCGCGTGCATCTGCGCTCCGCCGAGCGTCTCGTCGTCGGACTCCTCGCCGGTGGCCATCTTCACCAGCGGGGGTCCCGCCAGAAAGATCTTCGATTGCTCGCGAATCAACACGTTGTAGTCCGACATGCCGGGTTGGTAGGCGCCGCCCGCGGTCGACGACCCGAAGACGACACACACGCTCGGAATCCTGAGCTTCGAGAGCTCGATCCTCTCGTAGAAAAATCGGCCCGTCTCCGCGAAGTGAAACGTCTTCGCCGGACGGCGCTTCTTCTTCTTGCCATCGCCCGCCTCGTCGGGATCCATGCGGAGGTCGGCACCAGCCGACTCGACGAAGCTCACGTACGGCAACCCGTTGTCGCGTGCGATCTCGATCGCCCGCTTCCACTTCTTGCCGACGTACGGTGTCAGCGCACCACCAAGCACGGTCGGATCGTTGGCAAAAATCACACACTCGACACCGGCGATCACACCAATGCCAAGGACCGCACCACCGCCGATCTTGTAGTCGGAGTTGTAGCCGGCGAGCGCGCTGATCTCGAGGAATGGACTGTCAGGATCGAGCGCCAGCGAGATGCGCTCGCGCACCGGCAGCTTGCCGCGTCCACGCAGGCGCTCGAGCGCCGCGGGACCACCGCCCGCCTCGGCTTCGTCGAGGAGTTGGTCGATCTCGTCCAAGCGCTCGACCATGGCGGCTTTGTTTTCTTGAAACGCCGCCGTTCTCGTATCGAGGCCCGATCGTAAAGGTGGCGCCAACAAGGGCGCCTGCTCAGTATCCACCGATCGCGTTGCTCGCATTGACAGTAGGTAACACTGAGGGTAATCCCATGCAACCCAACTTACCCTAGATGAGGCCTCCGCATGGACGAGATCCTGCTGCATCGAGCCGAGAACGGCGTCGTCACGGTCACACTCAATCGACCGCGCCTGAAGAACGCCATCGCCCCCCCGATGTGGGAGGAGCTGCGACGCATCTTTCAAGAGGTCACAGTGACCGAGAGCGATCGCGTCCTGATCGTCACCGGCGCCGACGGCGCCTTCTGCGCGGGCGCCCAGTTGAGCGAAGACATGACGAGCCAGGTGCATCCCCTCAACTCCATGCACCCTGTCAATGCCGCAGCCCTGGCGTTACACGAAGTCTCGAAACCAACGATCGCCAAGGTGAACGGCGACGCGGTCGGTGCCGGGATGAATCTGGCGCTCGGGTGCGACCTGATCGTCGCCAATGAGAGCGCGCGCTTTTCCGAGATCTTCGCGCGCCGAGCACTTTCGGTCGACTTCGGGGGCACGTGGTTGCTGCCGCGCCTGGTCGGCCTCCACAAAGCCAAGGAGCTCGCGCTCTTCGGCGACATCATCGGGGCCCGGGAAGCGGAGCGCATCGGCATCGTGAATCGCGTCGTTCCCGACGACGAGCTGGATGGTGTCGTCGCCGAATGGGCGGCCCGGCTGGCCGCCGGCCCGCCGCTCGCGCTCCAGATGACGAAGCGCATGCTGTCGAATGCCTTCTCCTCGAGCCTGGCCGAAGCCCTCGACTGCGAAGCCGCTGCCCAGGCCGTGAACTTCGGGAGTAAGGACACCAAGGAAGGCGTGCTGGCCTTCGTCGAGAAACGGGCCCCGGTTTTCCGGGGGCGCTAGTCTCCATCGCAACAGGGAGGGAGCATGGGCATGCTCCGAAAGGAACGGGAGCTCACATGAATCCGGTGAAAGTAGCGACGGCACACGGCGTAATGACGGTGACGCTCGCGGATGTCGACAATCGAAACGCGCTCGGTGCCGCGCTGATTCAGGGCCTGCGCGATGCCCTGGCCTCGGCGAACAGCGACCCGACCGTACGAGCCGTCGTGGTGACGAACGAAGGGTCGACGTTCTGCGCCGGGGCGAATCTGAAAGAGCGTGCCAGCAGCAAGACGACCGCCACCGCCTCGGGTGGCTTCGAAACCCTCTTGCACGAAATTCAATCCTCCCCGACCCCCGTCATCGGACGCATTGCTGGCCACGTCGTCGGCGGCGGCAATGGCCTCGCGGCCGCGCTCGACATTTCCATCGCCTCCGAGGAGGCGAAGTTCGGATTCACCGAGGTGCGCCTCGGGGTCGCCCCCGCCATCATCTCGGTTGTCTGCCTGCCGAAAATGCGGCCCGGCGAGGCAATGGAAGCATTCCTGCGCGGCCACCGCTTCCCGGCGGCGCGCGCGGCCGAGCTCGGGCTGATCAATCGCGCCGTCCCCGCGGCCGCACTGGACGCCGCCATCGAGGAAGTGCTCGCCGATCTTCGCAAAGGCGGCCCCCAGGCGCTCGGGTTCGCCAAACGCCTCGTCCGGGAAGTACCGACCATGGAGCAGGGCAAAGCCTTCACATGGGCGACGCGCCTCTCGGGCGAACTCTTCAGCGGTCCGGAGGCCGCCGAGGGCATGACGGCCTTCCTCGAGAAGCGAAAGCCAGCGTGGGCGCAGGGCGACGAGGAGTGACCGCGACGCCGGAAGGGAGGCCCCAGATGTTGCAAGAGAGTCAGGATCTTCGTGCCGAGGCGGACGAACTCCACAGCTTCCTCACCACCCTCGACGCGCAGGACTGGCAGCGGCCGACGAGGTTCCTGGAGTGGACGCCCTGGGATGTCGTGGCGCACCTCCACTACTACGACCTCGTTTCGCTGTCGTCGCTACAGGGCGAGGAGGCCTTCGTTCCCAAGCGCGACGCGCTGATCAAGCAGTTCCTCGCAGGCCAGACCAACGCCGAGATCGCACGCCGCGAACTCGGCGACCTCGGTCCGCAGGCGCTCCTCGATCGCTGGATCGAGACCGATCGCGAGATGGCGGCGCAACTCGGTGCGTCAGACCCGAAACGGCGACTGCCCTGGTTCGGGCCAGACATGGGCGTCCGGATGTTCACGACGGCACGGCACATGGAGACCTGGGCGCACGGCCAGGAAGTGTACGACCTGCGAGGCGTCACGCGCACGCACACCGACCGCATCAAGAGTATCGCTGTCATCGGCGTGAAGACCTTCGGCTGGACCTTCGTGAATCGCGGCCTCGAAGTTCCGGGGCCGGCGCCCTACGTCCGCCTGGGTGCACCGTCGGGGGCGATCTGGGAGTGGAACGAACCAAGCGACACGGAACGCATCACGGGCGACGCCGTCGACTTCTGCCATGTCGTCACCCAGGGACGGAACGTCGCCGACACCGGGCTCACCGTCGTGGGCGAGATCGCGACACGCTGGATGTCGATCGCCCAGTGTTTCGCCGGCGGCCCGATTGATCCGCCCAAACCCGGCGAGCGAACCGGAGCCTAGCGCTCCACGGACACACGAAAGACAGGCATGGATCTCGAATACGGCGAGCGATACGAGCAGTTCCGGCGCGAGGTGCGCGCCTTCGTGGAAGCGCACAAGGATGAGCGACCGCTGGCGAAGGGCCTGGCCCCGGAAGCGCGCGGCGATCTGATCCGATGGCTCACGCTCCTGATCGAGCACGGCTACTGGGCCCGCACGATCCCGCAAGCGTACGGTGGCTACGGCGCCGCACCGGATCTCCTCGAGACCGTCATCATGGACGAAGAGTTCAATCGCGCCGGCATGCCTCGCGGCATGGCGGCGCAAGGGCCGGCGATGCTCGCCCCAACCCTGCTCGAGCACGGGACCGAGGAGCAGAAACGTCGTTGGATCGGGCCCACGATGCGCGGCGAGGTCATGTGGTGTCAGGGCTACTCGGAGCCAGGTGCCGGCAGCGATCTCGCCAGTCTGCAGACCGCCGCACGCGAGGACGGCGACGACTTCGTGATCAACGGGCAGAAGATCTGGACCAGCACAGCCGACAAGTCGGAGATGATGTTCGTGCTGGTGCGGACAGAGCCCGAGGCGTCCAAACACGGCGGCATCAGCTACCTGCTGCTGTCGATGGATACGCCGGGCATCGAGGTGCGTCCCTTGCGTACGATGTCGGGAGATCTCGGTGAGAACTCCTTCAACCAGGTATTCTTCACCGACGTCCGTGTTCCACGCAGCAGCATCGTCGGGAAGCGTGGAGACGGCTGGACGATCGCCAACACCACGCTCAAACACGAGCGCAACAGCCTGAACGCCAACTCCGATGGCATTCTCGTGCGATTGATGAAGCTGATGCGGACCGAGACCGTCAACGGCGTCCCCGCAATGGCGAACCCGGTCTACCGTGACCGCCTCATGGCGCTGCAGGGACGCGTCCTCTCGATGAAGCATCACGGCATGCGAATGCTGACCTGCTCGCTCAAGAGCGAGTGGCCCGGGGTGGCGGCGCTCGTCGCCAAGCTCCAGAACTGCCAGCTGAACTTCGACATGGCGGCGCTGGCCCTCGACGTCATGGGAGAACTCGGCGGACTCTACGATCACACCAAGTACGAGCGCGATCGCGGCTACTGGCAGGTCCATTCGATGTTCTCGCTCGGCCTCATCATCGGCGGTGGCACCGCGCAGATCCAGAAGAACATCATCGCCGAGCGCGGCCTCGGCATGCCGCGTGAGCCGAAGCCGGCAAGGACCTGACCATGGATTTTGGACTCTCCGAAGATCAACGCCTACTGGACACGAGCGTCCGAGGATTCCTGGCCGATCGCGTGCCGATCGACCGCGTGCGCGCATGCCGTGACCTCCCCTGCCCGAACGATCGCGCCCTCTGGAAGGAGCTGACCGCGCTCGGCGTCACGGGGATCCTCGTCCCCGCCGAGCATGGCGGGACCGGGCTCGCGCTTCTCGATGCGGCTCTGGTTTCGCAAGCGCTCGGGCACGCGGTCACGCCGGCGCCGTTCCTGTCCACGGCCGTCATGGCACCCATCGCGCTCGGCGCGCTCGGAGGCGCGAGCGCCACGACCTGGTTGCGCGGCATTGCCGCTGGCGACTTCCTGTTCGGGCTCGCCGTGACCGAAACGTTCGCGATCCGCGAAGGTGCGGGCGTGACGCTCGACGGCGACCTGCTACGGGGCAAGGCGATGATGGCCGCCGACGCGTGCGATGCCGACTACGTGCTCCTTTCCATGGGAGACGATCGCCTCGCCGTCATCCGGAGCGATGCGCCCGGACTCGAGAAGACCAAGCTCGCCACAATCGACACCACCCGCTGCGCCTCCGAGCTTCTGCTCGACGGCGTCACGCCAGAGGCGGTGTATCCGGACGCGCGGAACGCGATTCTCCGGATGCTCGACGCCGGGCGCATCGCGCTTGCGGCCGATAGCCTCGGCGCCGGCGAGTCGATGATTGCGCAAGCGGTGGCCTACGCCCAGGAGCGCAAACAGTTCAATCGCGTCATCGGCTCGTTCCAAGCCGTCAAGCACATGTGCGCGGAGATGATCGCGGCGCTCGAGCCCGCACGTTCGCTCGTCTGGTACGCCGCGCACAGCTTCGACGCACTCCCCACCGAGGCACCGCTGATGGCGTGCCACGCGCTCGCGCACGTTTCCGAGATCGGACGCGACATCGCGAGCGTTGCGACACAGGTTCACGGAGGCACGGGCTGGACCGACGAGCAGAATCTTCATTTCTGGTTCAAACGTCTCGCCGTTGGCCGCCACCTGCTCGGCGGCCCCGAGTTGCTCCGAGCACGCGCCGCCGCCATACAGGGCCTATCGGCAGGAGAGCACCTATGAGGACGAAGCTC
>JAJCZP010000127.1 GCA_029262315.1 Deltaproteobacteria bacterium
TCCTGGACCCCGCGGACGTCCCGGGTTGAGCGGGGGCGCGGGCACAGTCGCGACTTCTCGCGAACTGTCTCTTAGCTGCGCGCTCTTCGGATCAAGAGCGGGTAGCGAGGGGAAGTGGTCGCGAGCGCGCACCTCCGCCGCGCCCCGACGCGATCCCGCCCGCCGTCCTGCCCGTCTGCTACCGTCCCCTTAACCACCCGCTCTTCAGATCAAGAGCGGGTAGCGACGGAAGGTAGACGCGATCGCGCACTTACGCCGCCAGCCCGCGCGACGCCGCCCGCCGTCCGGCCCATCCGCTACCGCCCCCTTAACCACCCGCTCTTCAATTCAAGAGCGGGTAGCGAGGGAGAGTGGACGCGATCGCGCACCCACCCCGCCAGCCCGCGCGACGCCGCCCGCCGTCCTACCCGTCCCCTACCATCCATTGACGACCCGCTGGCCGCAGCATGAGACGGGCCCGTGCCCCGAGCCTAGTTTCGCTTCTCCTTTCCGATACCTGATCAGCGGTTCCGCGCACGGAATCGGCAGTGAACGATGCGGTAGCGGCTGACGGACGCGCCGATTCCTGGCGAATCGGCAATCGTCGGCGGAGACCCACGGTGGCTCGTAGGGGCGGGGTCTGGTAGCTTCGCGGCTATGGCGCGTCCGGCGGTCGTGGGTTTGGCTCGGGAGTTCTGGGCTTTTCTGCGTGTGCGCAAGAAGTGGTGGTTGGCGCCGATCGTGTTGGTGCTGGGACTGTTTGGGGCGCTCATCGTCTTGAGTCAGGGTTCGGCCGTGGCGCCCTTCATCTACACGATCTTCTAGTGTCGGGGTCGGAGCGATTGCGGTCCGCGACTCCAGTGGACGAACCGACGACGCGTCACTTGCGGAAGTTCGGATTGACGGTCGGCGGGGTGTTCCTCGTGCTCGGGACGGTGAGCTGGCTGCGCGATCACGAGTTGGCGCCGAAGATCCTCTGGAGCTTCGGGGCGCTGCTCGTTGGCCCAGGGGTGGTGGCGCCGCGCGCGCTCGCTGGTGTCGAACGTGTATGGATGCGGATGGCTGGGGTGCTCGGCCATGTGAATGCACGCATCATCCTCACGTTAGTGTACTTTGTGATGATGACGCCGGTGGGGGTTGTCCTGCGTCTGTTCCGCGATCCGTTAGACCGTGGTTTGGATGACGGGCGGGAGAGCAACTGGACCAAACGTGCGGTCGAGCCGGTCGATCCGGCGCGCTACGAGCAGCAGTTCTGACGGCGGGGCGCGACGTTCGATGACGGCGATCCTCGGTATCTCTGCATTCTACCATGACGCGGCGGCCTGCGTGGTTTGCGATGGTGAGATCATCGCGGCGGCGCAGGAGGAGCGGTTCACCCGGAAGAAGCACGATCCGGACTTTCCGCGCCAGGCGATAGCCTATTGCTTGCGCGAAGCTGGACTTTCGGTGGCCGACCTCGACTGCGTCGGGTTCTACGACAAGCCGCTTCTCAAGTTCGAGCGCATTCTAGAGAGCTACCTAGCGGTGGCGCCGCGAGGGTTGCGGTCGTTTGTGACGGCGCTCCCGGTCTGGCTGCGCGAGAAGCTGTTCACCCGGGATACGATTCGGAGCGAGCTTCCGGAGTTCGAGGGCAAGGTCTTTTTCTCCGAGCACCACGAGTCGCATGCCGCGAGCGCGTTCTATCCATCGCCGTTCGCGGAGGCGGCGGTGCTCACGATGGACGGGGTCGGCGAGTGGGCGACCTCGTCCTACGGCGTGGGGCGCGGGAAGAACCTCGACCTGCTTGCCGAGCTGCACTATCCGCACTCGCTCGGGATGCTGTACTCGGCGTTCACCTACTACACGGGCTTCAAGGTGAACTCGGGGGAGTACAAAATCATGGGCCTCGCGCCCTACGGGGAGCCGCGCTACGCCGAGCGCATCTTCGACACGCTGCTTCGCCTACATGATGACGGCTCGTTCAAGCTCGACATGCGCTACTTCAACTACGCGCAGGGCCTCACCATGACGAACGCCGCATTCGACGAAGTTTTCGGTGGTCCGCCGCGCGAGCCCGAGTCCGACGTGACTCAACGCGAGATGGATCTTGCGGCCTCGGTGCAGGTCGTGACCGAGGAGATCGTGCTCCGGATGGCGCGCCACGTCCACCGCGAGACCGGCATGGCGAACCTCTGCCTTGCCGGCGGCGTGGCGCTGAACTGCGTTGGCAACGGACGTCTCCTCCGCGAGGGGCCGTTCGAGCGTTTGTGGATCCAGCCCGCGGCGGGTGACGCCGGCGGGGCTCTCGGCGTCGCGCTCGCAATTCATCACAAAGTGCTCGGGCGCGAGCGTCGTCCGCCCCCGGCCGGTGATGCCATGAAGGGTGCCTATCTCGGCCCGATGTTCTCGGACGATGAGATCCGCGAGGAGTTGGACACGCTCGGCGCGGTGTACGAGTGCCTGCCCACCGCGGCGCTCCTCGAGAAGACGGCGGGTGTGCTCGCCAGCGAGAAGATCGTCGGCTGGCTGCAGGGTCGGATGGAGTTCGGCCCGCGCGCGCTTGGCGGCCGTAGCATTCTCGGTGATCCGCGGTCCACGAAGATGCAGTCCGTGATGAATCAGAAGATCAAGTACCGTGAGAGCTTCCGACCGTTCGCGCCGAGCGTGCTCCGCGAGCGTGTCGCGGACTACTTCGACCTCGACGGAGACTCTCCTTATATGCTCCTGGTCGCGCCCATTCGGGCGGAGCGGCGCATTCCCATGACCCAGGCGCAGCAAGCGCTCTTCGGGATCGAACAGCTCAACGTACCGCGGTCCGATCTGCCCGCCGTGACCCACGTCGACTACTCGGCGCGAATTCAGACGGTTCATCGCGAGACGAACCCGCTCTACCACGGCCTCCTCGAACGCTTCTACGCCCAGACTGAGTGTCCCGTACTGGTCAACACGAGCTTCAACGTCCGAGGCGAGCCGATCGTCTGCACCCCGCGCGATGCCTACCTCTGCTTCATGCGCACCGAGATGGACGTTCTCGTCGTGGGCTCGTTCCTACTCCAGAAAGGCAGCCAGCCCCCACTCGCCGATGACATCGACTGGCGCACGCAGTACGCCCTCGACTGACGAGGAGCGCGTGCGTACTGCGGCTTAGTCGGTATCCTCCGTCATCGCTTGCTCCCGACCTTCCAGCCGGTCCGTAATTGCCAGGATCATGCCGGCAGTGAGTTTCGTACGTCCGACAGTCCCGACGAATTTTCCGGGCTCGTCGACCACGGGAAGGAGGTCGGTATCGCGAGCCTGCATGCGCGCCAACGCTTCGCGCTTCGACGTGCCACGGCGTACCGCAGCCTCACCGGGAACGAACCCAGGAAGCTTCGTCAACGCGGCACGGGACGACTGGCCCTCGCTGTTCAGAAGATCCTTCAGTCGATTGTAGCCGAGGACGCCGGCGCTCCGTAGTGAGGCGATCAAGTCGGGCGCGTCGTAGATGCCGAATAGCCTTCCTCCCGGCTCGACGACGACGATCACTCGCAGATCCGAGCGCGTCGACAACGTCTCGAAATACTCTTGGATTGCTGGCCCATCGTATCCGCCGTAGCCGAGCTCGAACTCGAGTGCATCGACGCCGCGCGCAACCAGACGCTCGAGCTGCCCGAGCTCTGCCTTCGAGCCCCTCTCCGGTGACTCCACCGAATCCGCTACAGTCGCGGGCTTCGCCTTCACGACTTGCGCAGAGATCTGGTCTCGGGCGGCGTCTCTCCAGAACTCGGATAGATCCGCCTTGACCCCGAACAGGTCGAGCCCTTTCACTCGCCCTGTCGCCAACGCGACAACCAAGAGCGGCACGACCAAGAAGACCAGATCCGTTGTCTTGACCTCGTACCGGCCCCCCGATTGAACGCGGAGCACTACCGAGCCCACGACAAGGGCAGCCCCGAGCACCAACAGCAGTCCGATGACCCACTTCGTCATTCTGTGTCCCCCGTTGCTCCTCAAGTGGGGTTGCCGACTGCGCGCCTAGCTCCACTTCCCGTGGAGAGACGCCAGATTCACTCTCAGGCTGGTTGGAGCACAAAGCCCGCGGCAACAACGCCAGGCCACAACTCGTACAGTACTTCTGGTTGCTCCGTGCCGCCGATCCGCGGACTCGAAGCAATCCCAAGCTCCCGTGCAGCGGCGATGCTGAGTTCGCCGATCTTCTTCGACGGTCCGAGATCTGCCACGACGCATTCGACCGTCTTGCCCTTGTACGATGCTCTCGCGACGCAGCCGCGAACGACGCCTTTTGTGTTCTGCACGATGAGGCGCGGTACTGCGAGGTAGGGTACGGACTCTGCGTCCACGTAGGCGGTCGGATCGGAGAGCGCCTTCCCCGGGTGACGGTACCATGTCATCGAGGCAACCATTCCGCCGGGGAAGACCTTCGGCTCATTGTCGTCGCCAAGAATTACGATGCTGCGTGCCCAGCCCCTGGCGCAAACGACTCTGCCGTCGACGATGTGCATGCCAGCGTTCGCCAGCGCATCCGTCCCTGAGTCATCTGCCGTGTACGCGACGGGTCCTCCGTTCTGCCCGTTCGCACCGTCCGCGTCGATGTCGGCATCGGCAACGAAATGAACCCGGCCATCTGGATCCTCAGTGACCACGCACGCGTAGCCTTCGTTGACGATCGTTCCCAGCGTTCTGCTCATGCGTTCCCCACCCTTGGTACCTCACATCCCGCATGAGGAGATGCCGAAACACAAGATATCCGTCACGTCACATCCGAAACTGCTCCGGAATGAAACGATCGAGTCAGGCTACGGTCTCGTAGCACGCCTCAAACCGTCGTCGTGACTATCGCTGGGATCCCGAGCGCTCTTGGACCCACGGAGCTGTCGTCGATGCCTGCATCTCCTGTGGGCGGAATGCAGAAGTGCGCGACAGAGATCTACCCGAACAAGACGCTGGTTCGGTTCAATCGCGTCCGGTCCAAGAGTCGCTGCACTTCGAGGCGGACGTATTCGGCCCGTTCGTTCATGACGGCGTCTTTTGCTGAGCGGGGGTAGGGGCGGACGGGGTCGAGAGGGGTGCCGAACCGGATCTTCCACTTCGTCGGCAGCGGGATCAGCCCGAGCGGGCCGAGCAGCGGCGCGAGTGTGGGCACCGGAATGAACGGGACCTTCATGAAGCTTGGGAGCTGCGCGATGCGGAACAGGGGGCGTGATGTCTCTTCGGCGCCGACGACCGCGACTGGCACGATCGGCGCCTGGACGCGTGCGCTCATGTGGGCGACGCCGGTGCGAAAGGGCCGCAGGCAGTACGCCTGATGGTAGGGCTTACCCATGGCCTCTTCGCCCTCGGGAAAGATCCCCACGATCTCGCCGCGCTTGAGCAGCGTGAGCCCGTTGGCCGTCGAGGCCTGCACGGCCCCGAGTCGATTATAGAACTGGCCGACGGTCGGCATGTTGGTGACGAACTTTGCGTACAGCATGCGCACGATGCGATGCGCAGGATGCTGGTCCTCCACGGCCATCGCGATCATGGCCGCGTCGAACGGCAGGGTGCCCGAGTGGTTCGCGGCCAGGAGCACGGGGCCGCTGGTCGGGATGTTCTCGATGCCCTCGACCTCGACGCGCCAGTAGTAGTTGTAGAGCAGTCGAAGGAACGGCTTCATCCGCTCCCGCAATGCGACGTCGATGCCAAACGGATCGACCGTACTTCGCCGCGTCGATTTTGCCGCCTTGACCCTACGGGACTTGCCGATCTGGACCTGACCCATCCGCCACCCTCCACGCATCCGAAGAGCTCACCCCTGAGCCCTCCCGCCAAAGATACTGACACCCTCAGTACTGAGGCGAAAGCGTAGCACACCACATTCCTGATGTCTCGGCTCGATTCGTCGTAAGGTCTGATCTTGATGCCGCGGTGCGGCACGCCGCTTGACGCGTTGCGTGCAATGGCTCCATGTGACGTGCATGCCGTCGCTGACTACCGGCCTCGTTCGACTGGGGCATCGCTGCCACAAGAAGCTCTACCTCGAATCTCATGCCAGACACCTCGCGGCGCCCGCAGTCCCGGTGATCGATCGTCGCGACGCGTACTCCCGGATCGACGAGCTGGCTCGGGCCCGGTTCCCCGGGGGAGGCGCACTCGACCATACGGTCGAGTCGGCTGACCGCGTGCGCTCGCTGCTGGTCGATTCCTCCATCCCAGCCATCTTCGGAGGGGCCTTCACGCGAGATGGGGTCAAGGTCCGCATCGCCGTGCTGGTCCGTTCTGGTGCAGAGTTCGAACTCGTCGCGGTGACCGCGGGCACACGCGTGCGTAAGCGGCACGCCCGCGATCTGGCGGTCCAGCTCTGGGTCCTCGCTGCCTACGATGTTACGGTGTCGCGGGTCTGGCTGCTCGCGCTCGATCGCGGCTACGTGCATCCCGGCGGCGCTATCGATCCGGCCCGCCTCTTCTTTCGGGAGGATCTGACCGATCAGGCTCGGGCGCTCCTCCCGGGCCTCGGGGGGGAGATCGAGGCCCTGCAGGGCGTACTTGCGAGCCCGACGCCACCGATCGTGGCGACGGGCGGTCAGTGCCTCCGCCCCCGCTGCGATTTCTACGAGCATTGTCACGGAGACGAGCCGCCGCACCCGGTGGCGGAGCTTCCGCGGCTCGAGCCGGCGCAACTCGACGCGCTCCGCGCCCGCGGTATCCGTGCGGTCACGGACGTGCCGGACGATTTTCCCACCCTGACGCCGTTGCAGGCGCGGGCCTGTGCCGCGGTGCGGTCGGGACGACCGTTTCGTGCCCCGGCCATCGCCGAGGCGCTTGCCGTCATCGTCTGGCCGGCCCACTGCA
>JAJCZP010000128.1 GCA_029262315.1 Deltaproteobacteria bacterium
AACTGGTCGTTGCACTCGGCGAGGACGCACGTCGACAGGCACAGGTCGGTGTCGATGGTGTTCCCGTCGTCGCACTCCTCGTTCCCATCGACGACGCCATTGCCGCAGTTCTCGAAGACCTCGGAGTCGTCGTCACCGCAGCCCGAGACCACGAACGGTAGCGCGAACGCCAGGACGATGCTGAGCGTGGTGGCGATGCGCCGCATTCCAGCTTCTGATTGATTGATCATTTTGCCGCTCGTCTCCTACTGAACCGTCACGCTGCACGTGATGGCGACGTCGCCGCCGAACTCATCCGACGCGTTGCCGTGACAGGTGAACTGTCCGGCGGTCGGCTCGGACCCGATGCAGTCGAACTCGATGTCTGCGAACGCTCCCGGCGCGAACGGCGTGACGCCGGTCGCGGAGATGTTCAAGGTGTCGTCCATGCCGTCCTCCGGCGGCGTATCCTGATCGTTGACGACCTGGAACGGCGCGTCGACGAGAAAGGTGACCCGCTCGCGCACGGTCGGCGCGTCGATCGAGCCGGGAATCTCGACCGAGCTCGTCGGGTAGCCGAGCTGGATGGCCGCGCCGGCCAGGTTGACCCCCTGCGAGTCGACCGAGACGCCGACCACGATGGTCGGCGACGAGCAGCTCGGGCCGCCACCATCGCCCTCGGTCGGTGTCGGGGTCGGATCCTGCGGCCCCGGGGTTTGCGTCCCGACGGTGGTCGGCTGCCCCTGTGTCGGGGTCGCGGCGGGAGTCGGGTTGCTGCCGCCCTCGCGGATCACGTTCGCCAGGTTGCCGTCGCACGACGTGCCCCCGCTGACCGAGCCAGAGACGCTGTTGCCGCCCGTCGCGAACCGCAGGTCGAACGAGACGTCGCCACACGAATCCTGAACGGCCCCGTCCGGGCCGATCTCGACCGGCGGGCTGCAGTCGCCGACGATGGTCTCGCTACCGCACGCGAGATCGATCCGATCGATGCTGCCGACGATGATCACGACGGCGCCACCGTTCGTGGTGGAGCCCGTGAAGGTCCCGGGAGCGGGGTCGAGGTCGTCGCCGAGAATGATGGTCGTGTTGTCGCTGTCGCCGCAGCCGCTGGCAAGCGCGAGGCACACGACCGTGCAAACGAGTATGGTCAACCGCTTCATGATGGATCCCTCCGTGAACGGGCGAGCGCACCCGGGCGCTCGGGCCCGAGGCTCCTCAGTAGTTGTAGGTCACGCCAAAACCGAACTTCACGCCTGGATTCCACTTCCGTTGCAACAGACCGCCCTGCTCGAGTGAGATGTCCTGGTCGAGGATGTTCTCGACCGCGAACTTGAGATTCACCGGTAGATTGCCGAGCGGGTCGACCTTGACGAGGTAGACGAAGTCGAGCAGGTGGCGCGGATCGCGATTGATGTCGTCGAGACCAAACCCGCCGACCGTGTCGATCGCCTCACCTAGATAGTTGTAGAGCAACCGGGCCGTGCCCCACTTGTCGTCGACGTACTCGAAGGCGGCGTTGATGACCCAGTCGGTCTGTCCCTGGAGCGGCCGCTCGTCGGTCGTGTTCTGCGCGAACTCGTTGTTCGCCCCGGTGCCGGTCACCTCGGAGTCGGACCACGAGAGGTTCACGCTGACGTTGGCGTTCCGGAGATACGGGGTCGCGAAGCCGAGGTTCTTCCGTGCCTCGAGCTCGACGCCGTAGAGGTCGGCGGACTCGGCGTTGGCGAACGAGTCCGCGAACGTCCCGCCCTGCGAGATGACGATCTGCTCGATCGGCGAATCGATGTCCTTGTAGTACGCGCCGATCGACACCAGCTCCGTTGGCGTGAAGAACCACTCCCAGCGCAGGTCGATGCTCATGATGTCCGACTGCTCGAGTGCCGGGTTCCCGACCAGGGGCCGGAGGCCTTTCGGGCGCGGGAAGACGGCCGGGGACAGCTCCCGAAACTCGGGGCGTGCTACCGTCATGCTCCAACCCAGACGAACGTTCATGTCGTCCTGGGGCGTGTAGATGAGGTTCACGCCCGGGAGGGGGTCCGTGTTCTTCTTGCGGATCGTCACGTCGTCGTTGACGTTCAGGTCGAAGGTCTCGAGGACGATGAGCGAGTATTCGGTGCGCACGCCGGCGGCGAGCCGCAGCCGATCCTTGATCAGCGGCATGTCGAACATGGCGTATCCCGCCGCGATCTCCTCCGTGGCCGCGAAGTCGTCCTGCGGCTTCGTCTGCTCGCTGAACCGTATGCCCTGCGGCCCGATGTTCTCGGGTGCCATCAGCTCCTCGGTCGGCAACGTGGGATCGAGGGAGCCGGTGCGGTTGAACCGGAACCGGCGCAGCTCGGAGTCGCGATCGCGGTACGAGTAGGCAGGACCGATCTTGAACTTCGCGGGCAGGCCCTTCCACAGGTCGGTGAACGGCAGGCGCGTCTCGAACGGAACGGTGACGTCGAGCGCTGAGTCAGTCGCCCACTCGGTGAGGTCCGCGAACGCTCGGATGCCCCCGTTGTCCGCATTGATGAAGCGGCCCCCGGCCCGTGTCTGAAAGCGGCTGTCCGGACGCTCCTGGGTGGTGCGGCCGAGCGCCGTCCGCCAGTCGACGTCGACGCCGTCGAAATTGTGGTCGCCGACGAACTGGAAGAAGGAGAGCTCTTGCTGCTCGTAGTCGAAGGTGGTCGTCTCCACCTGCTCCGCGAACTGCTCGGACTGACCGACTCCGCTGAGCACCTGGTCCGTGACGACCCGCTTGTAGAGCGTATTCAGTGAGACCTGGTGCTGCGGGGCCATCTCGTAGGACGTCGTGAATAGACCGCCGAGCTCGGTCTCGAAGGTGCTGACATCGAACGTGAAGTCGTCGGCGGCGCGCTGGTCGACGTTCTCGAGATCGCCATTGTTCTTGTAGGTGATCTCGTGCTGCTTCCGGAACTTGTACTCGGAGTTGTGGAGACCGGCCAGGTAGAAGCCCACGGGACCGAAGCGGTCACCGACCGAGAAGTTGACGCCGTAGTTCGGCGGCGCCGTCTTCGAGTCGACGTCCCAGATGTCCTTGAACGATCGGCCGAAGAACTGCGCCCGGGATCCCGAGGAGTCGGCCCGGTCCTCGGGAATGACCGACGGCAGGGAGCGGACGTTCTGATCGAAGCCGGCCCAGTCGAAACCGCCTCCCTTGTACGTCTCGAAGCGGTTGAAGGTCGCCTGGGTGTCGACGCTGGTCGAGAGGCCGAGCGAGAACGTGCGCCGGTCGGGGAAGCTCTTCAGCTGGATGCTGGCGAGACCGCCGCTGAAGTCGCCTGGAAGATCGGGCGTGTACGACTTCGCAACGGAGATCGACTCCACGAAGCTCGCGGGGAAGAGGTCGAGCGGGACGGCGCGCTTCTCGGGGTTGGGGCTCGGTAGCCGGCTGCCGTTCAGGAGCGCCCGGCTGTAGCGCTCGTTCAGGCCGCGGACGACGATGAACGAGTCCTCACGGAGGGTGACGGACGGGAGGCGCTCGACGACCTCGGCGGCGTCCGAGTCCGGGGTCTTCCGGATCGTTTCGGCGCTGACGTTGTCGCTCACGACGGCGGACTTCTTGCGCTCGAGCAGCTGCGCGACCTCGGCGGCCTTGTCGGCCTCTGCCACGACCTCCACGGTCTCGACGCCCGCGTCCGACGGCTGGAGGGACACGTCCGTCGTGGCTACCTTCCCGGACTCCACCACCACCTTCTGGATGCGCGCTCCCTGATAGAGCGGCGCAAAGAACCGCACCTGATACGTCCCCGGCGGCACGTCGATGCGGAACTGCCCATCGAGGTCGGTCCGGATGCGGCGGCCGATTCCGATGATCTCCACTCCGGCCTCGATGATCGGCTCGGCCGTCGAGCCGTCGATGACGGTTCCGACGATCGTTCCGGTTCTGCCGGATGCCGCTTCGTCCTGTCCGACGGCGATGGTCGCGATGGGCCACGCAGGGGCCAGCGACAGGATGAACACGAGCGCCACTGCCATACCCGACCGCGTCATTGTTCCTCCGTGGTGCACCATCGGCGCCTTCGATGCCGTGTGTGGAAATAGTTGGAACCCAATGCCGGCGCAGCGATGCTCGAAGGTGATCCCGGGGTGCGACGCCGTGGGCGGGTTATAGCTGCGCCATTGTTGCGCCTCGGTTACCGATGCGTGTCGTGTGGGTGAATCGGTCGGGGGATCTAGCGTCGTCCGTCGAGGGCGTTCAGGCCGAGGGCGAGTAACCGCACCTTCATACTTCCGCAACGCCATCGCCACGGATCGTCGCTAGAGTGCATCCCGATGATGAGGGGCGAAGCATCGACGGTCACGACGTCTCCATCCGTACCGAAGGTGAGCAAGCGCGTGTGTTGGACGGGAGGCTGCCCGTAGGGCCACGGGCGCCCCGGTGAATCTGGATTACGACGATCGACACGAGGAGGTGCCTGGCGCCGACACCGCAGCAGCTCGATTCCCGGAATCACGTCGCTCGAGACGAGAGCGACGAACCACACAACGCAGAAGAACTTTCAAACACCAGCATGAAATCGAAAATTCTAAGGAGAACACGAATGCACAAGTCGTGGAATTTCAAGGGAGTGTTCGTTGCCGTCCTGGCGGGGGCCGTGATTGGTCTCGGCGCTGGTACGGCGAACGCTCAGTGCTCCGCCTGCGGCAACGTCGACGACGACGGCTCGGGCAACGTCCTCATCAACGATTGCACCCTGGTCCTCCGGTACGCCAATGCTCTGGAATCCGCCGATGACCTCTGCGGCGGTGACGGCCCCGGCGGCAATCCCTGCTCCGTCAAGGACTGCGGCGATCTCAACGCCAGCGGCGGCTCCTCGCCGGCCGACGGCGATGTGAACTCCGCGGACGTCGTGACGTGCCTCCGCTTCGTCTCCGGCATCGAGGGCATCTTCGGCCTCTGCGACGGTCCGCCGGAGGACGACATCTGCGGGGCTGGTGCGGGCGGCTCGGCGAGTCTGCCGCGCGTCATCAGCTCCAACACGCGGGTGGACTCGACGTGCGACTGCACGATCGACGGCACCACATTCATCCAGGATGGCGCCGTGCTCACCTTCGACGCGGGTGCCACGTGCGAGGCGCTGCTCGAGGGCGAGACCTCGAATCCGCAGACCCCGTCGGTGCTGATCTTCCAGCCGGGCTCGAAGATCGACGCTCGCGGCACCCAGGCGTCGCCGGTCACACTCACGAGCGCCGGTGCCGGCCAGGCCGGTGCGGGTTCCCGTGGCCTGCAGGACTGGGGCGGTGTCGTCATCCTGGGCAGGGCCCCGATCAACGTGCCGGGGGGCGTCGACTTCGTCGAGGGTCTCGCGCCGTCGCCGGAGACGAGCTTCGGCGGCAACGAGGCGAACGACCTGAACGGCCAGATCCGCTTCACCCGCATTCAGTTCTCGGGGATCGAGTTCAGCCCGGACAATGAGCTGAACGTCTTCGTGTGTGCGGCGTGCGGTCGCGGGACCTCCATCGACTTCCTGCACGCCCACGCCGGGCTCGACGACTGCATCGAGTGGTTCGGCGGCAGTGTCAACAGCAAGCACCTGATCGCATCGGCCTGCGGTGACGACGGCTTCGACTCGCAGCTCGGAACGACCGGCGCCGTGCAGTACGCCTTCATGGCGCAGGACCGGAACGCACTCGCCTCAGGCGGTAGCAACGGCATCGAGTCCGACAACAACGAGAACGGCTTCGACTTCGGGCCGCCTCGGACGACGATGCACTACTGCAACATGACCCTCTGCGGTGAGGCCGAGCAGGGCGGGGGCGTCATCGACAACGATCAGCGCGGCATGCTGATGCGTCGCGGGACGTCGCTGCACGTCGCCAACACGATCGTCGCCAACTTCGAGCGTGCTGCAATCAACATGCGCGACGATGGGACGATGGCGCGTGCCTGCACCAACTCGACGACGCTCGCCGGCCCCGGCGATGTCGACGACGGCAACAATCTCGTCGTCGAGCACAGCATCTTCTGGAACAACGACAACGACGGCGGCTCGCTCGAGGTCGGTCAGTGCGAGGACCGCGACGGGACCACGTCGCCCTGCACGGCGACGGAGGTCTGCCCGCTGTGGGAGGCCTCCCAGGACCTGGAGCGCATCACGCCTCCGGGGGACACGAACCCGTTGCCGGGCTCGTGCCCCTTTCCGCCGAGCGGCTACATCCCGGCCGGCGGCTCACTGCCCGACACGCATCCGTTCATCGCGTGCTCGAGCATCGATCCGTTCTTCGACGACGACGGCGACTACATTGGCGCATTCGAGCCGGGGTCGACCGAAGGCGTGTTCCCGGGCGACTGGACGGCCGGCTGGTCGGACTACCCGTCCAACTAGCGCCGACCGCCTGAGCTCGAGGAGGATCACGACTTGAATCGGCTTGTTCTCTTGCTGGTGGCAATCACGCTGGGGATGTTCGTCCAGGGACGGGCGGTGCTCGCCACGCCGTCGACCGGGGCGACGGTGGAGCGGCCCGGGGAGTTACGGTTGAGTCACGCCGCCCCGACGGTCGAGGCCCTGATCGCACGGCTGCTCCACGCTCTGAAGGCTCGTGATGCGGAGGCGCTCGAGCGCCTCCGCATCACGGAGTCCGAGTACATCTCGTTCTTCCTGCCCGGTGCAGCCAAGCCGGGTCAGAAGCCGAAGGTGTATCCGGACGAGGTCAACGAGTTCGCCTGGGGGATGATGGACACGAAGAGCCGCTACATGGCGGCTGCGTTGCTTGGACGGTTCGGCGGACACGAGTGGACCGTCCACGAGATCGAGTACGCGAAGGCGCGCTACCCGACCCTTTGGTACGAGGTCTGGCCCAATCCCGAGCTGCTGGTGGAGGACGAGGAGGGTCGTAGGGACATGATCGAACTCGGTTCGATCGTCCAGGTCGATGATCAGTTCAAGTTCATGTCGTTCTCGAGTGACTGACGACGAAAACCAACTATTGCGAACCCAACTCTCAAGGAGATCTCGATAATGACCCACTACACGAAGATGCTGAGTGCGGCGGTCGCCATGGCGGCCGTGGTGGCGCTGGGAGGCAGCACGGCGGCGGCCGGGGTGGATGCCAAGGCCCTGCTCAAGTGCCAGCAGACCATCACCAAGGAAACGGACAAGTTCGTCAAGGGCAAGGCCAAGACGCTCCAGAAGTGCATGGAGTCGATCATCATCAAGGACAAGGAGGCCGATCCCGGTCCCGGCGCTCGTCTGAACGAGTGCCTGACGGGTGTCAGTGAGACGGCGACCAAGACGCAGGAGAAGATCGGCAAGAGCATCTCCAAGCTGAAGGCCGCCATCGAGACGAAGTGCTGCGGGAAGGACAAGACCTGCGGCGACGGCACCGGTAAGGATGCCGATTGTGCGCTCGCGGACATCGGCTTCGGCGGTGGAGTGTGCCCTGCGGCAGGCAACAACTGCAACACGATCAGCCTGAGCGATCCGGGCGACGTGGCCGATTGCATCGAGTGTGCGGTGGAGTCGTACGTGGACGCGAGTGTGGCCCTCGTCTACGACGATCTGCTCGATCTCGACAAGAAAGCGGACAAGGACGAGCAGAAGTGCCAGGCCGCGCTCAGCAAGAACGCCATGAAGTACATGCTCGCCAAGCACAAGGAGCTGGCGAAGTGCTGGGATGCTCGCTTTAAAGGCAAGCATGGGAGCCTCTGCCCGACGACGCCGGATGGCAAGACGGCCGAGAAGATCGGCAAGAGCGAGCTGAACTTCGCCCAGGCGGTCTGTAAGGCCTGTGGCGGTGAGGAGAAGGCGTGCGAGAACGACATCTCGACGTCGGGCGGTGACGTCACCGGCGATACGCTGGTGGACGACTTCGACGCCGCCGACCTCGGTGTGGTTGATCCGTGCCCGCAGCTCTTCATTCAGGGTACGACGGCGGACTCGATTGAGGAGATCTTCGCCTGCTATCGCGACAGCATCATGGACGCAGTGGACTGCTCGTCGGCGCTGTCCGCGCCGACGCTGGCGGGCGGTCTGCAGCCGAAGTGCCTGCCGTCCTGTACGGGCACCGGTGGTACCGTCGACGTCGACGTCGATTTCTCCACCAGCGGCGCGACCCCGGCCGGTACGGTCGTCGTGCTCACCTACGATGGCACGCTCGTCGACATCCCCGGCACGGCGCAGGAGCCGTCGGTTGCTGCACGCGTGACGGACGACATCACGGGTGACGGTGGTCTCGTCGTCAGCACGCAGCCGAACGACAATGAGGATCACCTCGTCGTCGCCCAGTCGGATCTCGTCGCGTACCCGGGCTCGAACCTGTTCACGGTCGAGTTCGACACGTGCGGTGCCGTGCCCACGGACTCCAACTTCACCTGCACCGTGACGCAGGCCTCGGATTCCGGTGGTGCGGAGATTCCGGCCGGAACGGTCACCTGCTCGGCGACCGTCCTGTAGTCGGACCCTCAGGGCGAAACACGCATAGAACGCACGGGGGGACGGCCCACCAGGGGCCGTCCCCGCCCGCGTCGTTCAGGAAGGAAGCAGGAGGAGCGATGGCAAAGCGAAAGTTGCTCGGCATCATTCTCGGCAGCATGCTCGCGGCGAATGCCGCGAGCGTGTCCGTGGCCGATGAGTCCATGGCGGCATGCGTAGGGAGCGGCGAGCGCGAGAGGGTCCGTGTCGACATGGTCGTGACGACGGTCGGTCGGATCGCCGGCTTCCAGGTACGGGTCCACTATCCGGAGGCGGCAGTAACGCTTCCCGGTACGGGCAGCGAGGCGAGCGCCGAGGATCGGGTCACGGTTCTCTACGATGACTTCATGACGTCCGTGAACGTCCACGACCAGAAATCCTTCGTCCAGATCCTCGCCGCCTCGGGCAGCACCGACATCTCGGACAACGGCCCCGTGCTGTCGATCGCGTTCGATCGCTGCAAGGGGGCGACGGACACCGAAGCGTCGGATTTCCAGTGCAAGGTGATGAACGCTTCCGATCCCATGGGTGGCGAGGTCGAGGGCCTCACGTGCTCCGTGGCGATCGAGAAAGCCGAGTCGGAGGCGGCGTCGCAAGGCGCATGAGTTCCCGGGGCGCCTCCACTCCCGGACGGCGTCGTAGCTGGCAGGCAGGAGGAGAGAACGTGACGCAGAAGATGATCTGGTTTCCGGTGTTCGTCGTGGCGCTGCTCGCATCGAGTGTGGCGCCGGGTGGGGATGCGTTGGCGGCCGACAAGCAGGTAGCCAACTCGATCAAGTGCCGGAAGCAGATCGGCAAGGAAGTGAAGAAGATGGGCAAGGACGGCGGCAAGGCCGTCGGCAAGTGTCACGACAAGCGGAACAAGCTGAAGCGCCCGCAGGGCGACGACTGCAATCTCATCGAGACCGCGGACGACAAGAACAAGTTTCCCGTTGCCGACTCCGGCAACAAGGGCGAGCTCAAGTACGACAAGAACGTCAACAAGAAGTGCGCGCCCACGGGGGAGGAAGTCGTGCGGCTGAACTACCCCGACAACGGCAACATCGAGGACTCGCTCATCCAGGTCGTGACCGGCGAGCTCGAGGCGTGGGCGGCCACACTCACCGACGGGCCGGACCTGACCGACAAGAAAGAGGGCAAGGACGAGCGCAAGTGTCAGAAGGAGGTCTTCAAGCAGGGCCAGAAGATCCTCGACACCGGTCTCAAGGAGGCCGTGAAGTGCCAGGACAAGATCGACAAGCTGGAGAAGAAGCAGACGGCCCAGGAGGCCGCGTTCCTCGAGATCGACACCGGCTGCATGCCGAGTGCCTCCGAGAAGGTCCAGAAGGCCGCCAGCAAGGCGCTGGTGAAGCTGCAGAAGAAGTGCGGCGACAAGGGTGTGGACTCCTCCGCCATCGGCAGCTGCGATCCGTTCCCTGATTGCGTCGCCGACGCCTCCAAAGACGCGTCGATGAATATCTCCGACGCGATGTACGGCATTCCGCCTGAGTGCGGAAACGGCTTCGTCGAGACCGGCGAGGGCTGCGACGACGGCGACGACATCTGCGGCGACGGCTGCGACCCGAACTGTGCGCCGAGCGGATGCGGCAACGGCTTCGTCTGCGTCGGAGACGGCGAGGAGTGCGACGACGGTCTCGCGCTTGAGACCGGCGCGTGCCCGGCGTGCATGTACGCCACGTGCGAGGACGGGTTCGTCCAGACCGGCGTCGAGATCTGCGGCGACGCGGCCGACGTGTGTCCCTTTCAGACGGCCGAGTGCGCGCCGAACATCGGGACCTGTCCCTGCGCGCAGGGCGACTGCCTGCTGACCGCGACGCGGCAGACGGTCCGCGTGGAGTTCGAGACCGCTGGCTCCAACCCGACCAGTCTCCAGATCGCCCTCGACTATCACGAGGACGAGGTCGGGATCCCGGGCTTCGGAACGAACCTCACGGTTCTCGACCGCGTCGACGTGAAGGCCGTGGACCGGCTCCCCTTCGGCGGCATTCCGGCCGTGAACGACTCGGACTACTCGCTGATCGTGTCGCTCCTCACGACGATCATCATCGGGGACGAGCGGATCAGCGACGGGACCTTCTTCGAGACGACGTTCGACACGTGCAGCGGGGCGTCGCTGCCGACACTCGACAAGTACTCGTGCGAAGTGCTGAGCGCGTTCAACGGCGGCAACGACGTCGGCGGCAACACCACTTGCACCGTCAGCATCCTTCCCTAGGTGAAGAGGAGGCACGAGGGCGTGTTCCCATTCCGGCAGATCAGACTCCTATGCGTGCTCGCGCTCGTCGGCGCGGGCATGCCGCTCGTCTCTCCGGCGGCCGATGCGCGGGCGCCACTCAGCAACGAGGCCTCGCGCCTGGCGGCATGTCAGGACGTGGTCCGGAGCGCGACACTGCGGCTCGGCGACCAGGTCCGCCGCCGTCTCGGTCGCTGCATCGAGGGGGCGGTGCCCTGCCTCTTCCAGGGCGGCAACCCCACGCAGTGCTGCTTGATCGCGTCCATCGATTGCGAAGGTGACCTGCGGAAGATCGAGACGGAGCTGGGGCGGTTCCGCCGGAAGATCGAACGGCGCACCTGCGAGAACGTGCCCTTCGAGGACGTGCTGTCGGCGAGCGGGCTCGGCTACGAGGCCATCGCCGGCGTCTGCGGGAGTCTGCAGCCGCCGATCACCCTCGCGACGCTGCCGGACCTGACCGACTGCCTCGCTGAGGCCGTGCAACGGGAGCGGGGCCGCGTGCTCGCGACGCTCGAGATCGCGCGCGGCTGTGCGGCGCTCGAATGCATGCAGCTCGATCTCGCGGAGGAGATCTGTACGCAGGAGACCCCGACGGCGGACGGAGGAGCGGGCCGATGAGGGCTACGACCATGCGGTCCATTGCTGCGCTCGCGATCCTTCTGGGGTCGCTCGTCGCGCCACGGCCGGCTGCGGCCAACGAGGCGCAGCTGCTCGAGTGTCAGAACATGTTGCGCGAGGCGGCTGGCCGCTACGGCGACGATCTCCGCCGGCGTCTCGGTGCCTGCGTGACACGCGGTATCGAGTGCCTGCTTGCCGACGGCGAGAGCCGCTGCGTCGACCGCGCGAAGCAGCGGTGTGCCATGGATCTGTCCCGTGTCGAGCGCGGGCGGGCGCGTTTCCATCAGCGTGTGACGGGGCGGCGCTGTACGGCGTTGTCGCCGACGGACCTTCTCGCGGGGTCCGGCCTCGGATACGGCGAGGCGCTCGCCGAGTGCACCGCGGGCGTCCCGACCGACCTGGCCTCGTTGGTGGCGTGCCTCGACGAACTCATGACGCGCGATCTCGCCCGCCAGGTCGTCGAGATCGAGCAGCCGCGCGGGTGCGAGTCGCTCGCCCTGGTCATGCAGACTGCGGCCTTTCCGGGTGTGTGCGCGCCGCTTCCGACACCGACGCCCGTGCTGACGCCGACTCCGACGCTCACCGAGACGCTGTCGGCGACGCCGAGCGGCACGCCCACCCTCACGCCGACATCCACGACGACGGTCACGCCGACCGCGAGCCCCACCGCGACGCCGACAGCGAGTCCCACCGAGACCGCGACGGCGACGGTCACGCCGAGCGCGAACCCGACCGTCACCGCGACGGCGACCGCGACGGCCACCCCCACGACGACACCGACGCTCACGCCCACGCTCGCCGCGACCCAGACCGTGACGCCGACCGCGACCGCGACGCCCACCGCGACGCCCACCGTGACGGCGACCGTGACGGCGACCGTTACGCCCACCGCGACCGCCACGGCGACCCCGATCGTGACTTCCACGATTGGCGCCACGCCGACGGTGACGCCGACGGTCACTGCGACCCCGACGCGCACTGCCACGGTGACGCCGACGGCGACCGCGACGCTCACCCCGGTTGCCACGCCGACGGCGACCGCGACGCAGACGCCGGTTCCCAGTCCGACCGCCACCACTGCGGGGCCGGTCTGTGGCAACAGCATCGTCGAGGCCGGTGAGGACTGCGATGACGGAAACACGCTCGGCTGCGACGCGTGTGCCGTGGATTGCAGGAATCCTCAGGTCTGCGACGCAGGTGTCGAGACGGTCACCATAGCCGTCGACTACGATGCGCTCGCGGTCTCCGTGGCGAGTGGCATCGACGGGTGTGTCCTGTACGACAGCGGCAAGGTCGCCCTGCCGGTCGTCGTCGGCCAGATCGTCAGCCCGGCGCGCAGTACGATCGAGCCATCAAGCTCGACGATCCTGGTGCTCGACTTCGAGCGCTCGGCCACACAGCGAATCCAGAATCCGCCGAACCCGCAGCCTGACTATCAGACGACCCTGCAATTCGACGTCTGCAGCGGCCAGACGCCGACCGCCGACGACTTCGATTGCCAGATCCTGCTCGTCGCGGACGGTCAGGGCAACGAGCTTCCCCTCGACCAGGCGACCCTGGTGACGTGCACCCTGGGGATCCTGCCGTGAGGGGCGTCCGTTAACGGGGAATTCACACAATCGACAACAAACGGGAACGTTGCGTATCGGATAATCGGGGAAATGCAGGAGGCACCGCAAGACGGATGAGCGAGCAGGGACCTACGGCGACGTTCGAGGGCTTCATGTCCTACGGCGCGCAGGAGCGCGGGCCGAGGCAGTGGATGGCGGCGGTGACGTCGTCGTCGGTGATCTACGTGGGCATTGCGGTCCTGGCGCTCACGATCGGTACGGCCACCAAGGAGGTGATCCAGGAGAAGGCTCTGGACGTCACCTTCGTGGAGAAGGTCGTCAAGCCTCCGCCGCCACCCCCGGAGCCGAAGGTCGAGCCGCCGCCGAAGCCGGCCGCCGCGGCTCCGGTCATCCGGCCGGACCAGAAGATCCGCAAGCTCGACAAGCCGCCACCTGTGAAGGAGCTCGTCGCCCCGAAGGAGATGCCGAAGGCGCCTCCCAAGGAGGTCGACGCGAGCCTCGACAAGGGCGTGGCCGTCTATGGCGACGGTCCCGGCGATCCGGCCGGTCTCGAGGGCGGCCAGGCCGGCGGCGTTGCGGGCGGCGTCGTCGGCGGCGCGATCGCACTGCCGGAGAACGCGGTTCCACCGAAGCCCTCGGCCTCGAACGTCAAGCCGCACTATCCCGAAACCGCCCGTGCCACCGGCAAGCAGGGCACGGTCATTCTGAAGGTGTTCATTCTCGCCAGCGGCAAGGTCGCCGACGTGCAGCTCATGCGTGGCGACGAGCCGTTCGCGTCCGAGGCGATGAAGACCGTGCGGAAGTGGACCTACGAGCCCGCCAAGTACAAGGGCCAGCCGATCACCGTGTACAGGATCATTCGGATTCCGTTCAAGCTGACGGTCTGAGTAGAATCGTTTTTCGGAAAGGACGAGAGGGATGGGATTCAGTGTCAGTGAAATGTGGCAGCACATGGGATGGCCGGCGCTCATCGTCGCGCTCGTGCTCGTGGGGATGGGACTCGCCTCGTTGACGGTGTTCATCGAGCGCATGATCACGCTCCGCCGCTCGAGGGCCGGGTCCAGGAAGTTCGCGCAGGCCGTCACGGAGGGCATGCAGCGCGGTGACGTCGACGCGGTGATTGCCGAGTCCGAGAAGCACACGCGCAGCCACCTCGCCCGCATCGTCCGATCCGGGCTCACCACGTACTGGCACGCGAGGAGCACCGTCGACGTGAGCGGGCAGTCACCGGCCGAGCGCACGCGCCGGCACCTCGAGCGCTACATGGAGGAGATCGGCACCGACCTCCGGAGCGGCATCGCCGTCCTGGCCTCGGTGGGCTCCGTGGCCCCGTTCGTGGGCCTGCTGGGGACGGTGCTCGGTATCATCACGGCTTTCCAGGGCATCGCCTCCACGGGCTCCGGCGGCCTCTCGGCCGTGTCGGCGGGCATCAGCGAGGCGCTCATCGAGACGGCCCTCGGCCTCGCCGTGGCCATCCCGGCCGTGCTCGCCTACCACTACCTCTCGAACAAAATCACGCAGGACGAAGGTGCGCTGAACCGCTCGGCCGGGGAGCTGCTCGACACCATCGAGGACTGGGCGGAGCGGGAGGAGCGGGGCGCGGGAAACGTCGTGGGGCTGGGGGTCCAGAGTGAGCGGGTGGCGTAGCACTACCGGGTGGCGTCAGGCCAGTCCGAAGAGCTCGGTCCGTCCGGAGATCAACGTCACGCCGTTGGTCGACGTCGTTCTGGTGCTGCTGATCATCTTCATGGTCGTGGCGCCGCAGATGGAGCAGGACGTGCAGGTCGAGCTGCCCGGCATCTTCAATCCCGATCCGGACGTCGAGGGGCAGATGGATCCGATGAAGGTGACGGTGTCGGCCGACAAGGAGTACTACCTCGAGCAGGAGGCGTATCCGCTCGACGTGCTGATCGAGGTGCTTGCGGCCGAGCATGCGATCGAGCCGTACCGGCGACTCGTGATCCGGGCCGACGCCGGTCTGAAGTACGGTGACGTCCGGGAGATTCTCAACCGGACGCAGGAAGTGGGTTTTCCAGGCCTGTCGTTGTTGGTCGGCGAGCGTCACAAGGAGGGCGGTGCCGGCCAGGTCCATCCCGACCAGGCCAAGCACATGCAGGGCGACGACGCCCCCGCGTCGGACGCAGCGGCCGAGCCGCTCGCGCCGGAGGCAGCCCCGGCGGCAGGAGAGGTCTGAGCCATGGCGATGAACGTCGGAGGCGGCGGGGATCCCAAGAAGGGCGTTCCGCCGGAGATGAACGTGACGCCGCTCGTCGACGTCGTGTTGGTGCTGCTGATCATCTTCATGGTCATCACGCCGCTGCTCACGAAGAAGTTCTGGGTGCACACGCCGAAGCAGGAGAAGGAGGAGGTCGAGCAGGCCGAGCTCGACAACGATCCCGATCCGCCGCTCGTGCTTCGCGTGGCCGCCGACGATACGATCAGCGTGAACGGCACGCCGATCGAGTTCGACGAGCTGCCCTACCGTCTGAAGCGGATGTTCGCCGCCCGCGACGGCCACATCATCTTCTTCGATGCGGACGACGACGCGTCGTACCGTCTGGCCGTAGAGGTGATGGACAAGGCGCGCGAGGGCGGCGCGGTCACGATCGCCACACTGATCCGCGGCCTGGAGTCCGAGGCTCCCGAGGGCGCCGAGGGCGAGGCTGCGCCGGACGACCTGGCGTCATTGTCCGCGACGGCGGACCCGGGCGCCTGAGTGCGCGACGGGCTCCTGCGCTCGTCCGATTCCGCGATACCGCCGTCCCCAGCGCGCGGATCAGTCGAAGGTCCACCCGCGGTCGTCGAGATCTACCCGGCGGCAGCGGCGTGTATCTGCAAGCTACCACTCTCGTCACGCAACTCCCGGGGGGCGGACATCGCCCGCGTGAACCTGCGGTTCCCGAGTGGCGAGGCCCTATGGGCGCCTCGTGGCGCTCGCAGTGTGGGGTTGCCTGCTTGTCGCGCCACTCGGCCACCTGATACCGTTGGACTCATGGAGTGGCGTGAGCGCATCGTCGTCGATCCCGACGTGCTCGTTGGGAAGCCTGTCGTCAAAGGGACCCGCATCGCGGTCGAGTTGGTGATCGATCTCCTTGCGCGAGGGTACACGAACGAGCAGGTGCTGGCGCAGTACGCCCACTTGACCGCTGAGGATGTGCACGCGTGTCTCGCGTACGCCGCCGAGGTTTTGCAGTCGGAGAAGGTCTACGCGCTGCCGCGCTGAGCGCGACGCGGCAGTATGCGGTTTCTCACGAACGAGAACGTGCCCGGACCCGTTGCGGCGACGCTCCGTGAGCGCGGTCATGACGTCGTCGCCGTGAAGGAAAGCCTGCCCGGTGCCGCGGATCGGACTGTTCTGGAGCGCGCCCACGCCGAGGAGCGGGTGGTGGTGACGTTCGACAAGGATTTCGGCGAGCTGGCGGTACGATTCCAGCTACCGGTCGTCGGCGTCATCCTGCTCCGATTGGGCGGTTCCAGCCCCGACGCCGACAACAGGAGAGCTGTCGCGGCAATCGCCAGTCGTGAAGATTGGCCTGGGCACTTCGGGGTGGTGACGGACGACCGCATCCGGCTGCGCCCACTCCCGGCGAAGCAGGGTGCTCGCTGAAGCGCGAGATACACGGCTGTTGACGGGCAGTTCCCGGTCAGGCCGCGCGCTTCACGATCGTAACTACGCGGAACGACGCTTGTAATAAGGTACGAACCCCGTCGGGGACGCTTGCGCCATTCTGCCGGACGAGGGATGCAATTCGGCCGAGCGCGAGCTTGGCCTCGAACTGATACGTGCGCTCGCCGGTTGGGAGCGCGATCGGCGTGAACCGGATCCTTTCAGGCAGCAGCTTCGTGATCGCTCTTCGTGCCGCAGTCTGATCGGCCGCGAACACCCCGCCAAGGTGGTCTAGTCCGTCGGCGAGGACACGCCGCATCCGGCGCCGATCGAGCTCCGTGAGCGCTCCTGCGTCCCCCGTTGCCGCCAGTTCTGCCTCGATGGTCTCCCGCTCTTGCTCGCGGGCCCGTAGTTGCTCAAGGAGGGACGCTGGTGGATCGCCCTGCTCGATCGCTGTGAGCAGATTCTGGATCTCGCGGCCCACACGTGACAGGGAACGGCCGAGGTCTGCTCCTGTGCGACTCGCACACGCCGCCATGCGGAGCAGGGCGTCTTCGGCCGTCTCGAGGACGAAGCGCCGCGCCTCGGGTGTCAGCACCGTGCGCTCGATCTCGGCGAGCACGCGGGCGTCGACGACGCTCACCGATTCAAGCAGGGCATTTGCGCAGATGGTGTTTCCACGGTTCCGATGCCACGAGCAGCCGTAGCACCGTTCACGCTTGCGGCTGCCGGCGATGGTGAGGGGGCCCCCGCAAACTCCGCAGCAGGCGAGGCCTGAGAACAAGCTCGCGGAGTGATGACCGACGCCGGGACCGCCGCGGTTCCCGTCCGGCCGCTGCCGTCTCTGAACTGCGCTCCACAGCTCGTCGGAGACGATGCGGAGTGATTCGTTCTCGCGGTAAACCCAGTCGCGTTCCGATTGCAGCACCTGACAGCGTGTCCGACCTCCGCGGTCGGTGTTGCGACGCTTTCCCCAGACGACCATGCCGCGATACGTGTCGCGACGGAGCATGGCGAGGATCGTGGGTGGGTTCCAGCCGTGCGTGCCGCCACGTGGGGGGACGACGCGACGTCCCTGGAAGTAGCGCCGCGAGAGTTCGCCCTGCGCCGGATCGCCGTTCAACGCGCGCGCGATGGTGCGCAGGCCCAAGCCGTCGGCATACGCCTGGAAGATCGCTCGGACGACAGCAGCCTGGTCGGGGTCGATCTCGCGCCGGACATGTGTATGTACCTGCTGAGCTGTGCCTGCGACGTCCGCGAACACAGGCACGTTCCGGTAGCCGTAGACAGTCCCGCCCGTGACGTACCCGTGCTCCGCGCGATCGCGCATGGTGGCGTGCGTCCGCTGCTTCGCCTTTTCCCGTTCGAGTTCGCTCCCGAAACTGCGCAACGAGAGCACCATGCGGTCGAGGGCGCTCGCGAAGCGCTGTTCCTCGTTGGTGAGTGCGTAGAAGACGCGGATGCCGGCTTCGTGCAGTTCGAGGAAGACAAGGGCGCTTCGCGCAGCATCTCGCCCAACCCGGTCGGCATCCGCCGTGATTACAACGTCGAAGGGACGAGGCTTCTGCGCGCCGGCTGTAAGGAGTCCCGTCAGGCCGCGGCGCGTGACGAAGTCTGCGCCGGATATACCGTCGTCGTCGAAGATATGCTCCTCGTGTACCGTCCAGCCCTTCTGTGCGGCAAAGGCACGCCCGTCGGCAATCTGCCGCCGGACCGAGACGCTCGTTGGATCGTCGGTGGACTTCCTCGCGTAGATGGCCGCTCGCATGACAGGCCTCTACCGCGGTTCGGGGCCGCCCTCCAAGGGGCGGCGCAGCTTTCGGAAGCCGGGATCGAGTTGCGCCCAGCGAATCAGGCAGTCCGCGAGCGCTTCAAGGAACGGGCGATGTTCTGGTGTGACCGCGTCTTCTTGGGAATCCGCGATGCGCGTGACGTTCGATCGTTGCTGCCGCGTGGCAGTGCGATCGTGCGGGGCATGTACCATCGTGAAGCCTCCTGGGAATTGAAGGTCCGCCTGGTACTGCTCCCGACAGAGCCAGGCTTGCTTCGACCCGAGACCTGTCAGCTCGAGTCATCCCAGCGCTTTTGGCTTCGCCCCGCGGCTGGTTCGTCGTCCGTCGATTAGCGGTTCGGCGGTGAACCGTGCTGCAACAGGTGCTCTTCACTCCGGCTCTTTCAACGGGCGGCCGTGGTCCCGTGGGCGCTTACGCCGAGGCCCAACTCGTACAACGCCCTTGCCGCGTCAATCTACGACGCGCAACCCTATTCTCTGGCTTCCGGAGCACCCCGGTCTCGACGAGGTCGTCCAGGCACAGCCAACCGCTACGTGTAGCCCTCGCGCGCTGCGCCGTGGCGAACGACGCTCGCCCATGCCTGGCGCTGTCCCCGCCGCGGCGGTACATGCCTATCGTCCGCGTGCCGCCGAGCACACGGTGCTCTACCGGATCGTGCAGACGCATCTCGCGACGTTCCTCCAGACGACCGCGGCGGCCGACGCGCGGGGGCTCCCGGCCTTCGTCGAACGCGAGTTTCGCAACTTTCTCACCTGCGGCGTCTGGACCCACGGCTTCGCGCGCTTTCGCTGCGATGCCTGCCACGCCGAGCGCCTCGTGCCGTTCTCGTGCAAGGCCCGCGCTGTCTGCCCGAGCTGTGGTGGGCGGCGCATGGCCGAGCGCGCCGCGCACCTGGTCGAGCACGTCTTGCCGCCGGTTCCGATCCGTCAGTGGGTGCTGAGCCTCCCGTACCGCCTACGCTATCTGTGCGCCTGGGATCATACGCTGTGTCGCGCGGTGCTCGGCATCTACGCCCGGGCACTCCTCGGCTTCGCGCGCCGGCGGGCGCGGCAGCGCGGAGTGCCCGGCGGGCGCAGCGGCGCGGTCACGGCCATCCAGCGCTTCGGGAGCGCCGTGAATCTCAACGTCCACTTCCACACGCTCGTGCTCGACGGCGTCTTCGTCCCGGATCCGGACGGAGGGCTCCGTTTCGTCCCCGCACCGCCCCCCTCCGACCACGAGGTGGCGCGGCTACTCGCCACGATGGTGGCACGCGTGGACCGGCTCTTGCGCCGCCGGGGCCTCGCCATCAACGACGACACTCCCACGGTCGACCCGGTGAGCGAAGATGCCCCGCTGCTGGCGGCCCTCAGCCGCGCCTCGATCGCCGGCCGCAGTCTCCACGGCCGCCGCCCTGGCGCCCCCGTGCTGCGCGTCGGGCGCGATCCGAACGCGCCGTGGGTGACCTCGCGGGGCCCGCGTCATGCCCAGCTCGCCGGCTTCGACCTGCACGCCGATCGGGCAATACGCGGCGAGGATCGCGTCGGGCTCGAGCGCCTCTGTCGCTATCTCGTCCGGCCGCCGCTGGCGCAGGAACGGCTCGAACTCCTGCCCGACGGCCGGGTGGGCGTCACCCTCGCGCATCCCTGGAGCGATGGCACGTGCGCGTTCGTCTTCGCGCCCCTCGAGTTTCTCGAGAAGTTGGCGGCCTTGATCCCCCGCCCACGGATCAATCTGGTGATCTACCATGGCGTGCTTGCAGCCCATGCCCGCGGACGTGCCGGTGCGGTGGCTGTGGGCGTGCGCGGCGAGGCGCGGGCGAACGCACCCGACGCATCACGGCCAGGTGCGCCTGGGAGCGCACCCGCCCCCAGTCCCCCGCCCCGCCATTTCGCCTGGGCCGATCTCCTCCGGCGGGTCTTTGCGATCGACGTTCTGGCCTGCGCGTGCGGGGGCCGCCTGCGGTTCCTCGCCACCATCGAAGACCCGGTCGTCGTGCGCCGTATCCTCCGCCATGTCGGCCTCCCGACTGACCCGCCCGTGCCGATACCGGCCCGCCCGCCGCCACGGACACACGCCCCGACCTTCGATTTCCCCGGGTGAGGCCACCGCGCCTCACCATCCCCGCAGGTGACCCACGCTGGCCGCCGTGCCGCGCTGGGTCTTGCCACCGCGCCACCGCGCCGGTAGCGTCCCCGAAACTCCGAGCGGGTGGTCGCAACGGCCGTTCATCCGCACTGTAACGACAGAGGAGGAGACCAAATCCGAGGCAGGGTCCGATATCGAAACGTTACGTCAACCCGAACGGGGCGTTCATGCTGTCTATCATCCGGGTGGTTAAGCCACACGCGCTCGTTTCGTCGCGTCGTGTCAGCTATGTAGGCCACGTTGTTCAGCAGCTGCTGCTCGTAGTAGGTTCGAGGTACATCGAATCTGTAACCCCCACCGAATTCCCGCTGACACGCCGCTACACCGTCCGCCCAGATTCCCTCTTCCTTTGTTAGCTTCCATCCATATGCGTCGTCTTGGTTGCGGCAGGCGTATCTGCCGCAGGAGTTCCCCGGCAGAGCGGCCCAGCGGCGGTACGGAGCGACAGCAGCGTACTTACCCCCGCCTGATGGACTCAGCCCGGAACGCCAGGCCCAGTGGGCGGCGGCGCGCATGTCGTCGTCCCACCTGTCGGCTTTCACGAAGATGGCATTGCACAACAGCAGGCGAGCTACGTCTACGGCATGTATTTCGCCAACGGAGTGATCGACGGCCTTGTCACCCCGGAAACCGAACCTCGTCCCAGGCCCCATCTGCCGACCATCGGAGCGGCAGTTGGCCGAATCGAACTTGACGAATTCGACGTCGGTTGAAAAGACCCGCTGGTCCCAAATCAAGTCCGGACGCCGCAGGTCACCGTGTAGCGACCGCAGCAGAACCCGCTTCCCCTTTGTGATAATATCGACCGGCGCCAACTCAAGGACCCCGTCGGGCCGCCGTCCACCGCGTCGCAAGTCTGCCGGTGTGTAAGCCACGTCGTGAAAATGCTTCTCCAAGAGCTGCACCGTCTTTGTCACATGACCGTAGACATCCTCCAACAACCAATGTTCTATGTCGACGAACACCAGGGCCTTCGGATGCGTATCGACCCATGATCTGATCTCTCGGAAGATGAGACCCGGATCGAGCCTCCCGCCCACGTTGCCCGAGCAGTCGTACCGAGTTCCATGGCACACAACCAGGTTGTGACCTTCGGACCGAATATCGATTTCAAGTGCTCGAATGCCGAGGTCGAGAAGCGCAGTCAGCGACAAGTTTTGGTTGAGCAGGTAGCCTTTACTGTTATACGCGTTATGGGCGCCCAGATTCTGGCGCCTTCCCAGTGGCACGACGAAGCCCAGTCCGCTTTCCGTGGCGCTTGCCAGTAGATCATACCCGGAATCGACCGAACCCTCTGGCTCAGGTGGGACCGGCACACAAGCGGGCTGAGCGACAGCCGACGTCGCGGCCAGAACCGCCGTGGCGACGAGCACCGCACCGAAAGTGTTCTGCGGGCCGGTCAGTTTGACGCCTTCTGCTTCGTCTTCTTGATGATCGTGAGGTGAACCATCGACGTCGTCGGCACGGTCGTAGGCTCTGCCATGAACGCAGTGCATGCGAGCTTCTTTGAGGTCGCGAGGATCCGAGCGGAGCCCCTGATGAAACCCGCGAGGAGGTTCGAATCGATCGAGACGCCTGCCGCTGATCCCGTACCGAAGACCACCGTCGCGCCAGGGGCAACGCTGAGCGAGGTTGCCGCGGCGCCGTTGGCGGGCGGTCCGCCAGGGGAACCGAACACCTCGACGCCCACCTGAATCGTTGCTGCCTTCTCCATCGACGTGCACGAGAAGAAGGTCTCCATAAACGATGCTGAGTTTACGCCCGGAACCGTGTAGAGGTGGTTGGACTTCACGCCTGGGACCAGTTCCGGGAGCGGGCTATCCGCGACGCCGGCCGCTCCAACCCCCGGCACGAGAGTCAGCGTAAGAGCGACCGTCAGCCTCTTCAAGATGAGTGCGACACGTTCCATCCCTTGATCCTCCTTCTTCGGCCGCTAGACTAGGCTCAGCAGATCGGCGGCCACCAGCATCGCACGGCACGGCGCCCGAGGTCCACGGAAAGGTCGTGAGGGCGCGGACGGGAGCGCCCGCCTAGCAACGGCGCGATGGCTCTCGCGAGACGCACCGCGCCGCGGCTAACGCTGCGCGTCAGACTTCGCTGGCGACGCGAGCCTCTCTAAACCCGCTGCGCCGCTCGGGCGGTTCGATTCAGAAAGCTTCCGGCTTCAACGCTCCGCCGAGCCGCTCCCATGCATTCCATCGTTCGCTAGTCACTTCTCTCTGCCGCGTGTGCCACAAGGCGCGGTCCTGACCGACTGCGAATAGGTCGAGCTTCCCGTCGGCATTTCGGCCGACCCGTGGGCCCGCCAGCACAATCCCGCCCAGCGACCGCCAATCCGTCCAGGATCCGTTGGGGCGCACCTGGTTGACGCTCCAAACCGCCCGGTCGTTGACGCCAATGACGAAGGCAACCAGGCGACCGTCTGCCATGCTGGCGACGGCAGGACTGTGCTGGTGCGTTCCGCCGAAGGAGGCCCAATTGCTCCAGCCGCCAGCGGTGCTTCGTTGCCAGGCGTGCTGGAGTGCACCGTCCGATCCGGACGCGAAGACCTCCAGCCGACCGTCGAGGTTGCGAGCGACCGCTGGGGTCCCGCGGAACGAGCCGCCGAGTGAATGCCACGAGCGGAACTTTCCATTCGGCCCATCCTGCCAGGTGTGTAGCAGCGATCCGTCCGGCGCGCGCACGAACACTTCGAGCCGCCCGTCGAGGTTAACCGCAACCGCAGGCACGCCGGTCACCTCGTTGCCCAGGGACTCCCAGGCCCCCCAGCGGCCGTTCGGCGCAACTTGCGACACTGTCCAGAGTGCGCCGTCCTGTCCGACACCGAAGATCGCCAATCGGCCGTCGGCGTTCGGGCCGACGGCAAGTCCTTTCACCGAGCCTCCCAGCCGCGCCCACCCGCTCCAGGTTGAGTTCGGAGCGACCTGCCACGCATGATGAACCACGCCGTCTAGCCCAACCGCGAACACCTCTAGCCGCCCGTCGGCATTTCGCCCAAGGGTAACCGATTGCACCAGCTGGCCACCGAATGAGGCCAGATCGCTGAACGCACCGGCGTTCACCTTCTGCCATAGGTGCGTCGCCACATCGTTGGGCGCGACACCGACGACCTCCAAGCGCCCGTCCGCATTGTTCCCGACCTTGGGCCCGACCCACCCGGAAAGCCATTGTGTCGTGAGGCCCTGGCTCCGGCGATTCAGCTCCTCCCGCGCCAGTTCCTCCGACCCAGGCAGCTTAGGCGGCGCGTTGGGATGCAACAAGCCACGTTCGACCACGCATTCCGTGCACCAGTGATTGCTGATGGTGTCGACGCACTTGACGTACGGATCTGCACCGCCCAAACTGGCCGGCGCGCAGTGTATAAAAATCCACGTGCAGGCAAGGCCCTTCCCGAAGTCGCAGCCGGCATGCGCCGCCGCCGGGGTGCATAGGAGAACCGTCGCCACCGCCGCGGCTGCCAGCTGCGGCCATGGCCGCGCGAGCGCCTCTGGGCGCCTGGGCGTGTTGCCGACTTCCGGCTCTTTCCTCACTCCTCCGCACCTACGCCCATAGGCACGGCGCCGTCAAGAGACGTACTCTGTCGTGTCGTCGGCCAGTGGTTGGTCGTTCTTGTCGATGCGTGGAAGAGTTCCAGCATAATCGCTCCGCGCGTGACCCCGAGTTGATCGTCGCGTCTACGCGGCCTTCCTCCGCGTCGCCACAACGGCCGGCGGCTCGATCAGCCATCGATCTTCCGCGAGCGAAACTTCCCGCTCATCATGAGGCCGAAAGGGAGCCGGTGTTGCTTCCGGACCTCATTGGAGAAGACACCAACCCAATTGGGTTGGTGTCAGGTCCTGCCAGGGTTGTGCCACCGAGATAGGCGGGCCAGGCATTGATCCGCCGCAGATGCGCCGCAGTACGGTCCCCAGCCGCGATGTGCACATAGGGTCCTGGCATGGGTCCTCCAGGCATGGGTCCTCCTCTGGCGCATGGGAAGCGCCTGTTCTAGGAATCTTGGCGAATCTGAGTATTGGTTTGAACCTGAGTCTGTAGTGCTCCCCCCGGATCAAGCCACGTTGGTTAGTTGTTCCGCGCGATACTGGCGCGGGCTCCTGTAGCGGAGGGCCTGGTGCGGCCGGCCCTCGTTGTACCAGTCGATCCACCGCCGCACGGCGCGCCGGGCCTCGGCGAAGCTCACGAAGGAGTGGATCCAGACGCACTCCTCTTTCAAGCTGCGGAAGAAGCGCTCGATCATCCCGTTCTGCTCCGGGGTGTAGGGCGTGATGAATTCCTGGCGCAGGTGGTAGTCGCGACAGGCCGCCCGAAACCGCCGGCTCTGGAAGATCAAGCCGTTGTCCGACCGCACGACCGGCGTGCGTCCGCCCGGTCGCAGGGTGCCGAAGCGGGCGATGCACGCGCTCTCGAGCGCCCGCTCCGCCTCTTTCGCGCGACCCCGCAGCGCGAGCTCGTAGCCGATGATCTCGCGGTCGTGGCAGTCGATCACCGCCGCCAAGTGCGCCCAGCCGTCGGCGCCGCAGGCAATGTGCGTCACGTCCATCGCCCGCCGCTCGTTGCTGCGCGCTGCGCGACTGCGCCGCTTCTGGACGCGGGGCCGCGGCGTCACGCGCCGTTGATGCACAAACCAGCCTTTGAGCGCCAAGGCCCGGTAGACGGCCTTCCGATTCACCCGCACGCCGTCGCGAAAGCGCAAGAGCGCCCAGAGCCGCCGATAGCCAAACGTCGGAAACGCCGCGATCAGTCGCTCGAGCCGGGCGACCAGCACCTCGTCGAGGACCGGCGGGCGTCGCACCCGCCCGTTTGGCACACGCACCGCCGAGCGCGGCACCTGCAACACACGACAGACCCGACGCTCGGAGACGTCCACCCGGTCCCTCACTCGCCGGACGTCGTCGGGTCCGTAGGGCGGCCTTTGGCGGCCTCCCGCAGGATGTCGTTGTCGAGCACGAGCTCGCCGATCTTCTGCTTGAGCTTCTTGATGTGCTCGTCCTTGAGCGCCTCCTCGTCCCGCGGCCGGGCCCGCAGCCCGTTCTCCGCCGCCAACAGAAAGCGCTCCTGCCATTCCTCGACTTCGGCGACCTTCAGGCCGTGCTTACGCGCGGCCTCCGCCACCGAGGTCTCCCCCTTCAGGATGCTGACGACCAGCGCCACCCGCCGCTTCGCCGTCCACCGCTGAATCTCATCGGATACGTCCGGAACCATCGCCACCTCCCCCGTGGCTCTTCAACCACGGTCGTCTTGGTGGCTTCAACCTGGAGGGGAGCACTGTAAGTCGATGCTGTTCCTGCTGCATCGCGCCGCTGGCGGCGCCGTCGCGAGCGGCGAATCGGTTGGGTGGATGGCAGCGAGGATCCGCATCCGACTGCGGCAGCGGGGACACCCGAGGACGGCAATGTTCCCGTCCTCGAGGCGGCCTGAACCTCAGCGGGTCCCCTTGATCCAGCCGGTGCCGCGCTCATAGAAATCCTTCTTCGGATACACGTCGACCTCGAGCCGGCAGGTGCAGCCATCGTTCTTCCAATGACGGTCTGGAGGATCCGGCTGACACGTGGAACACCAACCAATGGGCTTGCGGTCGATGACCCCTTGGGCGCAGAGGTCGTACCGAGGGCAAGCGCTGGTGTCGGCGCCCTCGATCTTCGCGCCCAGGTGACAGACGACCCCATCGTCACTGTAACCAGGTCTGCAAGGCTCCCAGCAAAGCGGGCCGTTCCCGACGTATCCCGGCTTGTCGGCTCGAGCACACCGTTCGTAGCACAGCTGATTTTCAAAGGCGGGGCAGAACGGCTCCGCACCCGCTTGACGCTCCGTCGGGAGGACTGGAGGGCAGTTCACTGGCCATGAGAAGTCCACGACACCGCTTCGTTCGGCGTCGCCCTTGGCCACCGGTAGATCGCAGAGGGTCAACTCCTCCGGCACACGTTCGCTCTCCGGCTGGAATCGCGGTCGCACGAACAGCTTGTCGCCCTCGGCATAGAGCCCCTGCCGGATGAGCGGCTGAGAGAAGCGCACGGTCTTGAGCACTCGAAAGTCCGGACCAGCAAGGATGTTGTGTCCCTTGAGCTGCGACGCCGAGGCAACTGCCACTTCGGCCCCAGCGCCATCTCGGTTCGTAACACGCATCTGCAGCATGTCCCCGAGCCCGTCGCCCACCCTGCCGCGGCTGGACTTGTGGGATTCCCTGACGTCGCCGTCCCTCTCACTGTGCGCTTCGATAGAGATGACGATTCGGGTGTGATCGTTCTCAGGCGTCAGCCAGTCCTCACCAGCGAGCAGGAGGCGGCGGCATATCATGATCCACTCGGACCGATCCTCTGTCTCCGCCCGCAGACAGCCGTTGCCCCGTGACGCCTCGCCGCCGTCCTCCGCACGAATCGGCGGATGGCTGTCATCGGAATTGGTGTCGATGCCTCCCGTTGCGACCACAGCATCCCACGTCGTCGTCTGATCGGGGCGCACTTCCCTAGAACGAAACAACGCGTCCTGGTGGGTGTAGTTGTAGATGTAGATCCGGTTCCCGGGTTCTATCAGGGCCTCTCGCCCAAGCTGGGAGCCGCGACCGCCAACGAATGGGTCGCGGAGTCGTCGCGATGGGTCGGGTACGAACATCGTAGGCGACGGATGCTGGTCTCTCAGATAGTCCCACGCGAAATCGGACTGGACATACTGGTAGCCGTTGGCGATCACGGCCCTCTGTTGTTTCTCCGGATCGAACGAGTCGACGCTTCGCAGAATGCCGTGCTGGCGCTGCAGAAAGGCTTTGGCCTCTTCGCGGATGGTCCTTCCCAGCCCAGGTTGTCCACAGTCGTCGTCCCCAACCGTTAGCGGCACTGGCACGCCATCCTCTTCGCTCCACACCTCCCAGAAGATGGAGTTTTGCCTCGCCCGCACCAGCATCGCTGGCGGAATCGGCTTTTCCGGGAAAAGCCCATCCACGGTCATTTGTCCGATACCGCAAGGCGTGAAGATGGACCTCAGCGGGAACGCAGCGCGTGCGCTGATCACTTCCCCATGTGTTGCATAGTGTGCCCATGCGAAGTGATTCGAGCTCCAGTTGCCAGAGATGTTCACGATAAACCTTCCGCGCAGCTGCGCGGTCGTGGGCCAGCTCCGAGCCTCGCCACAGGCCAGGAGCGTTGTGGCCCCCTGGCACGCTGGATCGTTCATGAAGTCGGCCGGGGTGAAGAGCGCGGGTCCGAGGAATTTCCGTATGGTCGCGTCGAGTTGCTCGACGGTGTGGGTCGCATCGAAGATATCCGGGACGGGCTGTTTGATGATGATCGGCTCGGTTTCCTTCAGCTCGATCACGACGTTGACGACTTCGTGTTGGGGAACGGCGAAGTGGAAGTTCTGCAGGCGCGCCAGACAGTCCTCGAGGTACTCACACTGGGTGTTGAACTCGGGGAGCTTCCACGTGTGATACACGCGCCAGCGTCCTGGCTCAGCCTTCTTGAGATCGAACTCGAGCATCGCTACCGCCTCGTGAAGCAGGACGTCTGAGATGCGCTGGTTGTTTCCTCCTGCGAATGGCTCGGGTACGTTGCTGGCAAAATAGGAGTTGTGTCCCGACTTACTCCACACCTCGTCGTAGGCCGGAAAGGTGACGGCAGGACAGGGACGAGCCAGAGCGAACAAATCGGCGAGTGCGATTGCCGCAACGGAGAAGGCCCAGATTCGCGAGGTGCTGAGCATCATGAAAGCTGCCTCCAGTGAGCCAGTACTCCTGCACGTCAATCCCACGGCTGCAAGAGCCGACTCAACCCCGCGCCGCGAGGGCGGAGGAGCGTGTCGACGGGAGACAACGGGCGAAGGAGAATCGCACCTGTGGGTATCGTCAGAGACGATACTCCGCAGTCGCGGTTTGGGAAATCAGGACACGCTACCTGCTGAACTGACGTTTACGCGCGGCGTTGAGCACCACCCGGGCGGGTTCCTCCCTACCGGGGACCACAGCGCCTCTTCTATGCGGACGCTCTCGCCCGAGCCGTCACAATTTCCCCTTGGACAGCAGGCTTGGCGCCGCGCGAAGATCAAGTTCCAGAATCTCCGCGGGCCACCGCGGCCACCCGGGAGGATCAAGTCATGCAACGTCTCACACTCATCTTCAGGGGGCTGACGGTCGCCTTTGCGCTGACGCTCGTGCCGGGAGTTGCGGGGGCCGGCGTCACGGATAGCCCGCTTCCGGAATTGCTCCCGGGCGCGAAGACCAACCACCTCTATTCGGTCCCGGGCGTGACTGCCAGCGACGGATCGGAAACCTTCTTCTCATGCACGTCCTTGGAGAAGACAGCGACAATACAAGTCGGTGTCGAGATCTTCGCTACGGCTGGTTTCACAGTCAACGACCCTGTCGCAACCTCATTGAGTTTCGGTCCAGGCGAAACGTACACCTTCGGAACGGATACCGCTCCGGGCATCTCGGTCTTCAGCGACCTGGGTGTGGGTGGCTCCAACTTGTCGGCACGGATCCTCGCCACTTCGAAGAAGCTGATGTGTACGGCGTTCGTGGCCGATGGGGGCAACATCCAGCCCACCTCGGCTTGGCAGCTTACGATCATCAGGAAGACGAAGCAGAAGGCAGCGAACTACGCGCCCTCGTCACTTTCGCGGGGTTCGGAGAAGTCAAGCCTCAGGACGCTCGGGATCCGGCACGAGAGACGGTGCATGACTGGCCCCCTCTGCCGGGTGACGACATTCATGGCCCTCTTGTCGCCATCGACCGCGACGACGTAGACCCGCCTTTTCACATCAACGTAACGGTGGAGGAGTACGTGCCCTACTCGGGATACTCGAAGCCGAGATCAGGGACATTGGGCATGCCCTCGCTGCTTAGTTCGCCGCCTTCTGTTTCTTCTTCGCGATGATCGTGAGGTGGTTCATGAACGTGACGGGGAAATTGCAGCGGTCCGTAATGAACACGGTGCACATCAGCTTCTTCGACGTTGCGAGAACTCTCGCCGAAGCTGACCCAATTGCGGCTCCGCCGATATTCGACTGCAGTCCGATCCCAGGATCGGCCGGGGTTGAGGTCCCGAAGACTACCGTCGCGCCTGGAGCGACACTCAATGACGTCGCAACAGCATCGTTGGCTGGTAGTATCCCGCCCGGGCCTCCGAAAAGCTCGACGCCCACTTGCATCGTTGAGGTATCCAGCGAGGTGCACGAGAAATACGTCCCGAAACAGGTGATGTCCGTCACGCCGGGGACCGAGAAGAGGTGACGAGTCTTGGCGCCTGGAAGCAACTCTGGTAGCGCGGTATCCGCGACGCCGCCCGCCGCAACGCCCGGCACGAGGATGAGCGCGACAACGATGGTCAGCTTCCGCAGAATGATTGCGACACGTTCCATGGATTGATCCTCCTTAAGGGTAGATCCGCGAACGCCAGCATCGCACGACGCGGCCCCGGCCATCAATGGGAAACGCGTGGCGCGCGTGCACCACCATAGGGCAGGGGATCTACACCGCGCCCGCCTCTACAGATGACCCCATACGGCAAGGGCGACACCGCCCCTCCCGACCCTAGAATCGGGGAAATGCAGCGCCTCTGGGGGATCGGGGGGAGCGAAGGGTCGTCGACGGCCATAGCATCTGGGGCCCGAGGGGGCATTGAAGGAGCGGCGCCGGTCCCCGGCCCTCACGGAGAGCTTGCCGTGCGGTCCGCCAACATCCTGACCCCAGTGAGCAACTCGGGTGGATGTATGGTGCGCCCCCGGCCGCTCTCAAGTCACTGCGGAATGCGGCCCGGGAATTCCCGGCGTCCGCATTGCTACCTTGAGGTCCCGCAGCGACGCAGAACCCCCCGAACCGCGCTTGCCGTCCACGACCGTCCCTTCTGCGTGACGAAACCGCGCTCGTTGAGCCTAGCCGCGATCGTCGTTGGCTCGAGCCCCTGGCCACGCAAGTCGACAGCGATCCGGTGTGCTCGCCGAAAGAGAATGACTTCGACTTCAGTCGGAGGTACGTCATCGACCCACACGATCTGCGCACGGACCGTCTCGGGCGAGCGCTCGAGGATGCGAACCGATCGGACCATGGCGCGGATGATCTCCTTCCGATCCCCGTTCTCCGTCGTGGCGGCTCCCCAGACGGTCTCCAGCTCGCGTGTCAGCGCCACGAGCTCATCCAGCGCGGCGCGGTCTTCCGTCCACGAGCGCATCGAATCCGCCTCGGCGCCTCGCTTGAGCTGCCGCACGCGAGCTTTCGCGTCGTTCAGCTCCTTCTCGAGGTCGGCGGC
>JAJCZP010000129.1 GCA_029262315.1 Deltaproteobacteria bacterium
TGAAGGGTGAGGGCGTGACGACGTCGCCCTTCACGGCGAGCGGCACGTCGCTCGCCGTCGGCATCAGATAGTTCATGTAGTTGGTCACCAGCGGCTGACCTTCCTCGTCGTAGAGATACTCCTCGAGCAGCGCGGCGCCGACCCCTTGCGCGATGCTGCCCTGCAGCTGACCTTCGAGGGTCGCGGGATTGAGGCGAGTGCCGCAGTCGTCGACCACCCAGTAGCCCTTGATCTCGCTGCCTCCGGTCTGGGGATCGATTTCGACCATCGCGATGTGTACGGACTGCGCCGCGGGTCGAATGAGCCGAGGTGACCGCTTGCCAGATTCCTGGCGCCGCCGGGGCGCGATCACGAACACGCTCGTTCGAGCCCGTGCAGGCTAGGTATAGGTGCGCATCCGCAGCTGAGCAAGCTCACCGAGGGCCTACCTCAACGGTAGGCACGATCCGCCTCGCGTCAAGATGAAGCAGGTCATGCAACGAGACCAACAAATGTCATTTGTGGGCGCCTTGCGCCGCGAGATCGTGATGGACATGCCAGAGATCGAGGTGCCGACGCGGCGGCACTTCTTCTGCCATCGGTCCGGGCGATGGACGACGGAGCGGTATGGACGTATAATTGGCGAAGCGACTCACGCGTCGCGCGCGACCTGCGCTCTCTGGCAATTCTCGATGACTATCGCGGCGCATACGATTCGACAGGCCTTCGATTGGGCCTCGGCTTCGATCTCCCAGGATCAGCCGATCGGCCAAGGCAAGGCCGTGCCCGACGACGCGCCGCTTCGTCCCTCGATCCTGCCGAAGAACTATCTCGCCGAGTTCATTGCGGGGACGTTCGGTCCCGCGTCGAGCGGGCGGGGGCTCACGGATCATCTGGAGAGCGAGCACCACATCCGCAGGGTCGTCAACCGGACCAATCTGAGCGTCATGGCGGCGCAAGACCTCGAGGCGAGCGCCAGGCGAAAGCTCGAGGAGGTCTCTGCGACCCGGGCCATCAAGTTCAAGCACACGATCGGGCGGATCGTCGATCATGTGGCGAGCTCGGCGCGGCGCGATCAGGACCGGCCCCACGTGATCCGCGAGGTCTTCTCCCTCGACGATTCGGCGGTTGCGCAACAGATCGCAGTGAGGATGGCCGAGACCCGCTTTCTCGAGCGCCTGGTACAGGAGAGCGCTGCCCTCCCGGAAGGTCGTCTTGCCGGGCTGTGGACGGCGTCGACGAGCCATTTCGTCGATCTCGAGGCGCGCTTCAGGAGCGAGTTCGCATCGTTCGTTCCCGACTGCGAGGCCGACGACGCGGGTGCCCGCCGGCCGATCACCGACGACAAGACGCTGAAGATCATCAATCGCGTCTTCGATGTCCTCGCGCCGCGGATGTTCCTGATCGGTCACAGCCAGGGCGGTCTGGTGGCGCTGCGCGCGATGCAGCTCGGGATGCGGCGCGTGCGCGTGGGCGACGCACGGGGTTTCCTCTACTCGCCTCGCAGCGGTCGCATCCACCGCTACAGCCCCGTGGCGCTCGCCATCGGGCTCGCCACGCCTTTCGACGGTATCGACCGGAGTCCGCCCGAGTTCGACGGAGGGCAAGGCAGGGCGCTGAGCGAGGACGGCCTGCCGTGCCTGGTCAGGAAACTGATGCCGGGCATCAGGCAGATGGTCCACGGAAGCACGTTCCTGCAGACGCTACGCGGGGCGTTCATTCCGTCCGACTGCTCGGCCATCTCGATCGGGAATCCGCAGGACGGCTACGTGTCCCTGGATAGGACGCGCCTGCCCGTGGGCGACTTCAAGAACATGCACAACCTCGAGGTGTCTTCCAGCGGCCGGTTCGATGTCGCCGACATGGCGCCGCGCGTGTTTCGTCCCGCGTTCGCCTTCTGGCCTGCGCTCAGCTTCCGGAGGTTGCTGAACGACGACGCACGGTTCGAAGGGCTGCGTCAGCACTGCTCGTTTCTGGTTGACCTCGGTGCGAACTGGGACGTTGACCAGGGCGAGATCGTTCGGCAGATCTTCGCGGGCGAGAGCGGGCAGGGCGTCTTCGACGAGATGATGGACGGGGTGAACTTCGACGGCGTCCGCGAGCAACTGATGGCCAACCTGCTCTATCGGTTGCGCGGGTCGGCTCCGGAGGAGCGGCGGCACCTGGCCTGGATGGCGCCTCGGCTGCGACACATGATTCACGCGGAGGAGCTGCCGTTCCTCAACAGTACCGATAAGCGTGCGGCGCTGGCGCTCAACTACATCGAGCCGCAGTAGCCCACGAGTGACGCGATCGCGGTCAGGCCGCGCGCAATAGGGTCTGACATCGAGGTCTTACGTCGACCGATATCAGGCGTTCATGTTGCCTGTCATCGGCGGGTAGACGCACGACTCCTACGCCTCCCCGCCACTTGACTGTCGATCCTCTCCCCTGGATAGAATGCCCCACCGCGCATGGACGGCGAGCCGCCAGCTTCTATGGACCATACCCCGACGCCATCGCTCGCGCTGGAACGTGCCCACCTAGATCTGATCAACCGCCGACTACCGTTCTTCGCCCTCGGATGGCTCGCCGCTGCATTCTTCTGGATTGCAACTCTGGCGCTGGAGACCGGGGCGGCGTCCCTTCCAAGCTTACTCCTCCTCGGATTCCAGGCAGGCGCTTTCGCGACGACGGTCGTCGTCATCCGGCGCGAGGTCCACGAACACCGGGCCATTGTCTTCCTCGTCGTTACCATGGTCGCACTCGGACTCTCCTGGACCGCCTTCTTCGTAACGCTCGGAGGACCGGCCGCCGCCGTCG
>JAJCZP010000130.1 GCA_029262315.1 Deltaproteobacteria bacterium
CCCTCTCCCCCCTCCCAGCACCATTCACAAGTGCTCGGTCGCGGCGCTTTGCGCTGGCTGGGAGAGGGTGAAGCGTAGTCGGGGCTTGTGGGGTGGTTACTCGCTGGACTTGCTTGGCTTTGTTGCGCGGACGATTAGCCAGCCTCCTCGGGCGTGGAGGGACTGCATCGCGCTGAAGCCGGCGGCGGTGAGTGCTTGCTCCAGGCTTTCGGTCGAGAAGGCGCGCGTGCCGACGCCGCGCCGGGCGCGGGCGGTGGCGCGGGCGAGCCATCCTGATTGCATGCGAAATACGGCCAGGACGATGCTGCCCCCCGGGCGGAGCACGCGGTGGCTCTCGGCCAGGGCGCGGCCGGTGTCGGGCATGAGGTGGAGCGCCGCCGAGCAGAGGACCACCGTGAAGGTCGTGTTCGGGAAGGGGAGTGCCAAGGCGCTGGCTCGCGTCCACGCGAGGTTGTCGAGCCCGTCCGCGCGCGCGGCGTCGGCGGCGTAGCGTAGCATCGGCGGCGAGAGGTCGAGGCCGACGACGTGGCCGCGGGGGAGTCGGTCGGCCAACGGCCGGGTGTAGATGCCGGTGCCGCACGCGAGATCGAGGACGCGCTCGTCGCCCTGAAGGTTCGCGGCGTCCAGAATGAGTCGCTGTTCCGCGTCGAAGGAAATGCCGAGGAGTGCGGACAGAACCGGGCTCCGTCGCCAGAGCCGGCTCTCGTAGATGCTCGCGAGCAGGGGCGATTCCATGAGGGTCTGGGCGAGCGTCCGTTTCGTCGGGGCCACGCCGTCGGCTTACCAGAAGGACCCATGCAGGGGCGAGCGGGCGGGCCGTGGCGCGTCGCGCCCCTTCCCTCCGGACTGGAAGGGCTGGCCGTGGGCTGTTCCCACGGGGCTCGGGCAGCTAGACTCGCGCTCATGAGCAAGGCCTACCGGAGTGGTACGACGACCCACGGGCGCAACATGGCCGGTGCACGCGCCCTGTGGCGCGCCACCGGGATGACCGACGCGGATTTCGAGAAGCCGATCATCGCGATTGCCAACAGCTTCACGCAGTTCGTCCCCGGACACGTGCACCTTCAGGACGTTGGTCAGCGTCTCAAGAAGGTCATCGATGCGGCCGGCGGCGTCGGTGTGGAATTCAATACGATCGCCGTCGACGACGGTATCGCAATGGGGCACGGCGGGATGCTGTACTCGCTCCCGAGCCGAGACCTCATCGCCGACAGCGTCGAGTACATGGTGAACGCGCACGTCGCCGACGCGCTCGTCTGCATCTCGAATTGTGACAAGATCACCCCTGGGATGCTGATGGCGGCGATGCGCTTGAACGTCCCGACGATCTTCGTCTCCGGAGGCCCGATGGAGGCCGGCACGAGCGTGGGTACGCACGATCGCAACGGCAAGCCGCTTCCCGAGAAGATCGATCTGATCGACGCGATGATCCAGGCCGGCAACGACGACATCGACGACGCCACGCTCGGCGAGATCGAACGCTCGGCGTGTCCTACCTGCGGCTCGTGCTCCGGGATGTTTACAGCCAACAGCATGAACTGCCTGAACGAGGCGCTCGGTCTGGCGCTTCCCGGGAACGGCACGCTGCTCGCGACCCACGCCTTGCGATGGGAACTCTTCGCTGCCGCGGGGAAGCGCATCGTGGAGTTGGCGAAGAGTTACTATGTCGACGGCGACGACCAGGTGCTGCCGCGGAGCGTCGCGACATATGCGGCCTTCGAGAATGCCATGACTCTGGACGTCGCCATGGGCGGATCGACCAACACGGTGCTCCATATCCTTGCGATCGCCCACGAGGCGGGTGTCGATTTCACGATGGACGACATCGATCGTATTTCGAGGACGACGCCTTGCATTTGTAAGGTGGCCCCCTCGTCGAGCTACCATGTCGAGGACGTCAACCACTCGGGCGGGATCTTCACGATCCTTGGTGCATTGGATCGCGCCGGGAAGGTGCGGACCGATGTCCCCACCGTGCATGCCGAGACGATGGGAGCGGCGATCGCGGCCAACGACATTCGTCGACCGTCGGCGACTGAGGGCGCGCTCCACCGGTCTCTTGCCGCGCCCGGCGGGGTGCGCACAATCGTCGCGTTCTCGCAGGACAAGTATTTCACCGCGCCCGACACCGACGGTGAGCAGGGCTGCATTCGCGAAGCATCGCACGCGCACAGTGCCGAAGGCGGGTTGGCGGTGCTCAAGGGCAATCTCGCCCCCAAGGGCTGCATCGTGAAGACCGCCGGGGTCGACGAATCCATCTGGACCTTCGAAGGGCCTGCCCGCGTCTTCGAGGCCCAGGAGGCGGCGTGTGTTGCCATCCTCGGCGATCAGATTCACGAGGGGGACGTCCTCGTCATTCGGTACGAAGGTCCGAAGGGAGGGCCCGGGATGCAGGAGATGTTGTATCCGACGTCCTACCTGAAATCGAAGAACCTCGGAGCAGCGTGTGCACTCGTGACGGATGGTCGCTTCAGCGGTGGCACGTCCGGGCTTTCGATCGGCCACGTTTCGCCCGAGGCCGGCGAGGGGGGCATGATCGGGCTCATCGAGGAGGGCGACCGGATCCGGATCGACATTCCGACGCGTCGCATCGACGTGATGGTTGACGACGCGGTGTTGGCCGAGCGCCGGGCGGCGATGGATGCGCGCGGCGAGCAGGGATGGAAGCCCGTCAATCGAGACCGGCCGGTTTCGCTTGCTCTCCAGGCGTACGCCCTCATGGCGACCAGTGCCGACCGCGGCGCGGTCCGCGACCTGACGCAACTCGTGCGTAAAGGGTAGCGCTCCTCGCTGCGGTGTCTCGCGCCGCGCCTAAGCGCTACTTCGCGAGCGACTCGAACGTGCCACAGGTCGAGAATGTGATGAGGTCGCCTTCGCCGGTGTAGGAAGGAACCAGGCAGGACACCCGCACCTGATTCACCGCCTCCGTGTGAAGCTCGCCGGCCCTTCCGTGATTGGCGCTGCCGTCCTGGCAGACGCAGAGGCCCTTCGGCCGCCGTCCGGGCTCGGGGGCTGGCGCGTAGCGTGACAGTCGCTTCCGAAAGAGCTCCGCGTCGCTGAGTTCCTCGTTTTGGGCTGGCGCCGTCGTGGCGCTCAGCAGTAGCAGTGACGCGATTCCCACCGTCGTTCCCCGCATCGTCTCCTCCTCCGGGCGCGCTCGCGCGTGCCCCCCGTGACCACTCACTCCCCTGAACCGCAGCCTTCCTGTACCATGACGGGCTACGATTGTCGCTGTTCGCGGCCGCCCTCTCCTGAGGTGGAGATGGTGGTGGAATCGAGCTAGACGGCCCCATTGACGTAGGCCCGCGCCGACTATGCTGGGTCTGCTAGAGCTTCGGCTATGCTGGCGTGGGTGTTTTCGTGGTTTTGCGTATGATGGGTCGTTGTCAAGATGCGATCACGACGAGTACCATGCTGGCGTGATCCGGGGCCTTCTCTCTGCGATGTTCACCCTCGGCGTGCTGGCGAGCGCGCTCGCGCTGCCGACGACGGTCGACGCCAGCGCCGTGCGGTGCCGCGAGCGTATTTCGCGTGAGTCGGCGACGTACGCGCAGAGCATCATGAAGGCACTGAACGGTTGTGGCGAGTTCGTGATCAAGGGCAAGAACCCCGGTCCATGTCCCGACGCTACCGCCCTTGCCACCATCGCCAAGGCGGAGAGTCGACTACACGCGCGCATCGAGAAGGATTGTGGCGGTCTAGATCGCACCTGTGGAACGCCAGACGACACGCCGCTTTCCTTCTACAATTGGGATCTCGGCAGCTGTCCCGACCTCGAAGGCTCGGGTTGTACCAACACCTTGAACGACTGCGGGGACGTCTCGACCTGTACGCAGTGCGTGGGTGAGGTTGCGGTGAATCAACTCGTTGGACTCTACGCAGACGAGTTCGTTCCCTCTGATCCCCGTAGCAAGCTCAACTCGTGTCAGGTGCGCATCAACAAAGAGTCATTGCGTCTCTTCCGTACCCGCTTGACGACGCTGCGAAAGTGCTGGCGTGGGGTCAGCCGTGAGCGGCATCCGGGCCCGTGTCCGGATCCTGGCGATGGGAAGGCGATCATCAAGCTCGAGAAGGCCGAGGCGAAGCTGGAGCGCAACATCTGCAAAGTGTGTGGCGGTGCCGATCGCGAATGCGGGACGGCCGATGATCTTCCGGCATCGAGCATCGGATTCGCGGCCATGTGCCCTGATGTCGCGCCGCTCGGAGAGCCCTCGTGCGGTGGTCCGATCACGGATCTTCAGGGGATCGTCGATTGCGTGCGATGCGTGTCCACGTTCAAGGCTGATTGTGTGGATGGACTCGCGGTGCCCTGGGGGACGACCTATCCGCTCGGTTGCAATCCCTAGTGTGACCCGGACCGAGGCCAGCGATCCGATTCGGGACCAGCGTGCCGCTATTGCTGGCGCGCGGGCGGTGTCCACACCAGGCGTGACGCTCGACGAGTGGCGCACGGCGGGCTCCGCGTTCGAGTATCGCGGATACCCGGTCTTCTATCGTGACGCCGGCGCGGGCGACCCTCTTGTGTGTATCCACGGGTTTCCGACTGCTTCGTGGGACTGGCACGCGGTATGGCCGAAGTTGATCACGCGTTTTCGCGTCGTGGCCCCGGACATGATGGGGTTCGGGTTCACCTCGAAACCTCGCGACTACGCGTACTCGATCCACGACCAGGCCTCGTTGCATGAGGCGTTGTTGCGCTCGCTCGGCGTCACGGCCGGCCACATCCTGGCGCATGACTATGGCGATACGGTCACGCAGGAGCTGCTGGCGCGGTACGAAGATCGTCGAGCGCGCGGCGAGGACGGCTTCGTCATCCGTTCCGTGTGCTTGCTGAACGGCGGATTGTTCCCCGAGACGCATCGCCCCCGCTTGGTGCAACGACTGCTCATGAGCCCGGTGGGCCCGGTGGTATCCCGCCTCACCAGCGAGCGCAGCTTCGGGCGGAGTTTCCGCGCGATCTTCGGCGCGCAGGCCCAACCGACGGCCGCCGAGTTGCATGACTTTTGGATGTTGATGTCTTCGGGGGGCGGGCGGCAGGTCGTCCACAAGATCATTCGCTACATGGAGGAGCGTCGTCAGTTTCGTGGGCGCTGGGTGGGCGTGCTACAGCGGACGACGGTGCCAATTCGGCTCATCGACGGAACGGACGATCCAGTGTCCGGGCGGCACATGGCCGAACGCTACCGCGAACTCGTGCCGAATCCTGACGTCGTGATGCTCGAAGGCATTGGGCACTATCCGCAGGTGGAGGATCCCGAAAGCGTGCTGCGACACTTCCTCGACTTCGTCGAGAGCCGGGGCGCCAGATGATCGCGCGGCTTGCGTCCGCACGAGCCGCCTTCGCGTGCCTCGCGCTACTTGCGACGCCCACCTGCGCACTCGCAGGCGCAGAGGGATGGCGATATTTGGCCGACAAGCTCATCGCCGATGGGGTTGCGCGGGCAGATGTGGAGCGCGCGTACCGTCGTGTGCCGCGGTTCACCCGCGTCAGCTACGCGATCGCGCCGGTGGAGTCCAAAGCGCGCTATCGCAAGCTCGTCACCGGACGGAGCGTTTCGGCGGCGCGCCGGTGTCGGCGACGGCACGATCGCTGGTTTCGAGCGGCAGAGTCTCAATTCAGCGTACCCGCGGGGGTGCTGAGCGCGCTCATCCACGTCGAGTCGAGCTGCGGTGCCTACACGGGCAAGAGCGTCGTGCTGCATCGTCTGTCACGGCTGGCCATGGCGAACGAGCCGGCCAACGTGCGCTACAACGTCGGCAGATGGACCAAGGGGGTCGCCCGCGCCGCGCGCGTCGAAATCGAGCGTCAGGTTCGCGAACGTGGTGCGTATCTGGAGGAGACGTTCTATCCGGAAGTGCGGGCGACGTTCGCGCTCGCCGCGAAGCTGAAGATCGATCCGCTCGCCATTCGTGGCTCGACCTCCGGCGCCTTCGGCTTGCCGCAGTTTCTACCGTCGAGCTATCTGCGCTTCGGCATCGACGGAAACGGCAACGGAAAGGTCAGCCTGTACGAACCCGCGGATGCGATCATGTCCGCTGCTAACTATCTCGCGGGTCACGGATGGCGAGCCGGACTCAGCACCGCGAGGCAGCGACGCGTGCTGTGGGCCTACAACAAGTCGGACGCGTACATCGACACGATCCTCACCCTGGCGGCTCGCGCCGAGTAGCTGCAAATCGTGAGGCCCTGCTCGCGCCCTTGCGCGCGTGGGACAGTCGAGGAGCCGCGGCGCGAGGTTCAGGCCGCCGAGCGCTCATGCGCGTAGCGGCGCCGGAGCTCTTCGAACATGCCCTCGGCCGCGCGTGGGCTCCGGCCGACGAGGCTGAGCAGGCGTTGGCGCGAGATCGCGTACGTCACCATGTGGGTCGTCGCGGTGACCGTCGCGGTGCGGACGCTGTCCTCGAGTGGGCCGCGCTCGCCCACGACGTCGTCTTCGCCGACCGTCGTGACGAAACGTCCGGCGATTGTGACGGCGGCTTCGCCCTCGGCGATGGCGTAGCACTCCAGCGACGCGCCTCCCTCGGTGCACAGTGCGTCACCCGGCTCGAAGCTGATCGGGTAGGCGGTGAGGGCCAGTTCGGCGAGTTCTTCCGGCGCGCAGCTCCGGAAGAGCGCCGTGCGGGCGAGTAGCGCCGCCGTTGCGGCGATCCGCGATGCGTTCAGCGCGCGCGACTCGGGATCGTTCGCGATGCGCTCGGTCTGTCGGCGGAGGGCATCGCGCCATCCCGCGTCATTCCCGTCCCCGCTCCGTGGCCGGATGCTCGGGGCCGCGTCGCTGGTGCTGGTTTCGGCCGCGCTCGGGGCGAGGGCCCGTTCGAGGAGCGCGGTGTTTGCGGTGACGCTGTCGCTCGAGCGCTGGGTATCGCGCGCTGCGCTGTGGCAGGTCAGCTCGAGCGCTGGTACGCCACGGAGGGTGAGGCGGTCGTGGAAGCGTGGCTCCGCGGCAAGCTCGATCGAGTCGAAGCGGTCGAGCAGCAAGCGAAACGTGATCTCGGTCTCCGCCCGTGCCAGCGCGGCGCCGAGGCAGAAGTGCACGCCGCCTCCGAAGCTCAGCGGATGCAGGTCTGCACGGGTCAGATCAAGCATGTCGGGGTTGGGAAACTCGGCTGGATCGTGATTCCCGGCGCCCAGCAACGAGAACACCAGCTCGTTCTTGGGAATGGTCACACCACCGACTTCGACGTCGGTTTCCGTGGCCCGTACCGTCATCTGGGCCGTGCCGTCATAGCGGAGCAGCTCGTCGGGGAGCTTCGTGAAATACGACGCGTCACTCCGAAGCAGCGCGATCTGGTCGGGGTGTTTCAGGAGGCCGATCAGGCCGTTTCCGAAGAGATTCGTCGTGGTCTCGAAGCCGGCGATGAAGAGCAGCGTCGCCATGGTCACCAGCTCATCGTCGGAGAGGCGATCGCCTTGGTCCTCGGCTTTGATGAGCCGGCCCAAGAGATCATCGGTGGGACGGCCGCGTTTCTCGGCGATCAGGTCGAGGAAGTAGTCGCGAATCGTGTGCTGCGCCGCATCGGCGACGGCAAGCTGTTCCGTGGTCGGGCGTACCTCGAGGATCGTGAGGACATCGGCGACCAGCTTGCGGAACTGCGCCCGGTCTGGCGCCGGGACCCCGAGCATCTCGCCGATGATCGTTACTGGCAACGGGAAGCCGAGCGCGCTCATGATGTCGCCGGTCGGCGACTCGGCGAAGTCGTCGAGCAAACCATTCACGGTGGATTCGATGAAGGGGCGCAGCCCGTCGACGGTTCGCCGATTGAAGCCCTTTACGACCAGTCGACGGAGCCGGGTATGGTCGGGGCCGTGGACGTTGATCATGGAGTGCTCGCCCGCGGTCAGTGCGAAGTGCTGGCGCCAGTCGGGTCCGGCCCGGTCCTCGGCTTGGCGCGCGTAGTCCTTTCCGAAGCGCGGATCGCGCATCGCCGCCCAGCAATCGTCGTAGCGCGTGAGAACCCACATGCCGAGGTCGCTTCGATGGATCGGAGCGAGCTCGCGGAGACGGTGGTAGCGGGGGTACGGGTCCGTGCGACCCTCCGGTGTGGTGAAGAGCTCCTGGACCACCGCTTCGGCCTGCGCATTTCGCATCATCCCCTCCTTGTGGCGACTGCCGGTCGTCGTGCGTGCAGGGGTAGTCAGCAACCTTGGTGCCAGAGGGCTCTGGAACGCTGGGAAGGTCGGGGAACGGCCGTGCGTATGGGATTCGGCGAAACGACTGGTCGACCCGGCTTGCGTGAGCTGCAAACTTTGGATGGCAGCGGTTGGAACGACCGCCCGGCAGGTGCTAACCGGACGTAGCACCCCAGAATGTACGCCAGTTCAACAACTTCCCGCCTTCGACCATCCCCGAGGCGTCTTATTCGCCATCTCCGCTACGCGGTGCGCGACGGCATACGCAATCTCGGCCATCGCGGCGCGGGGCAACGTTTTCTAGTGCTCCGGGACAGTCAGCACCAGCCATCTCACAATGATCACTTCCTCGCCTACCTTGCCCGGCGCCGACCGGCGGCGCGGAAGTTGTTCGAGCTGCATCGGTCACCCTGCCGCATCCGCGACTGGTCCCGGTATGCGCTCTTCCTTCCATGGGTGCAGGATCCCCTGCGCGAGCGCTTTCCCGCATTGTACGGGCAGGTGCGGGCGCTCGAGGAGCAATGCGCGATCCATGGCGTTCCGGTCGTGAGTCCGGCTGACTCGCTGTCCCGATCGATCAAATCGGTCGCGTTGCCGATCTTGCGCCGCCTGGGTGTACGGACGGCTACGACCGTTCCGGTCACGAGCGCCGATGACCTCGGCCTGGCGCTTCCGTTTCTCGTGCGTGAAGACCGTGTGCATAGCGGCGACATGGTGCTCGTACGGAATGATGCCGAGCGTGCCGGTGTGTCCGTCGAGGGCCTCGATCATCCAATCGCGATGGAGTACATCGACGTGCGTTCGAGCGATGGGTTCTACCGGAAGTACAGGTATGTGATGGTCGGAGACGTTGGCTTACCGCGACATCTGATCGTGTCGCGCTCCTGGTTGGTCAGGGCGCGGGATCGCGTGCGGACACCGGCCGTGCTGGAGGAGGAGGTGGCGTATCTCCAGGCGGAGGACCCCAATCGCGACATTCTCCGGCGCGCGCAGCGCGCGCTCGGCTTCGACGTCGTCGCGTTCGACTACAGCTACGACCGGGACGGACGGTTGGTCGTCTGGGAGCCGAACCCGTTTGCGAATCTATGGCAGGGCTTCAACCGCGACCCCTACTACGACTACCAGCAGCCTTTTCTCGAGCGCATCTACGAGGCCTTGCTCACCTTTTACATCGGGCGCTCGAGACTCGATGACGATGAGCGGGCTCGCCTGCTCGGGAGTGTCGCCGCGTGAGGTGGGAGCGTGCCCGAATCGGCCTCGATGCGGTGCGAGACGTTGCGAGTGGAGGAAGCCGAGGCGCGCCGGTCGTGAGCGATTACGAGCGGACATTCGAAGCGCGCGGGCATCTCTACAACGAAGGGACGCGCCTGTGTCCCAGGGCGCGCGAGACCGAACGCCGCCTGCTGATCGAACTTCTCGACTGTCACCCCGGGCAGCTCGTCGGCGACCTTCCGGCGGGCGGCGGCTATCTCGGCACGGGGCTCCGCGAGGTCGTGGGCGATGCGGGGGGCGTCGTGTGTCTAGACCCGTCGCCGGTGTTCGCCGCAGGCATTGCGCCGGGGCTGTTGCGTGCGATCGCGGCGCCGGAGGCGCTTGCGCTTACAGACGCCAGCCTCGATCACGTCGCAAGCCTCGCGGCGCTGCATCATCTCGACGACAAGCAGCCCTATGTCGAGGAGATGTTTCGGGTGTTGCGTCCTCGAGGACGCTTCGCGGTCGCCGAGGCGCGTGTCGACTCGCCTACGGCGCGTTTCCTGAACGGCGCCGTCGATCGCATGACCGAGACCGGGCATGCGGGTCGTTTCGTCGCCGAGGGCGAGCTCGCAGCACGACTCGCGGAGGCCGGTTTCGTCGAGGTCAGCGAGCGCTATCACGAGTTCACGTGGGACTTTCCGGATCACGCGACGATGGTTCGGTACTGCTACCTCCTGTTCGGCCTCGTGAAAGCGCGGCCCGACGAGGTGGCGCGTGTGCTGGAGAGCGAGCTTGGAGTGATTGAGGACGCGCGCGGTTCCCATTTGCGCTGGTCGCTCGTCTACGCCGTCGGTACGAAGGTCGAGGCTGGGCACGGTTCCGGTCGCCGCCGGATCGTGTAGCGACCAGCGTGGTCAGGCGTCGAACCCGGCGCGCCCCTCGTCGTCGCGCCGTGCGGCGTTGGCGATGAGCGCCCCCATCGTGAGCGCAAGGATCGCCACGATGCCGAGCGTCTGTACGAGGGGCGTGACCGTGCTCATGACCTGCATCCCCGCCTCGTAGCTCATCGTGCCGCCGAGAATCGTTCCGTGTAGTGCCATCATGTCGGTGCCCCCCCCGTGGATATCGCGTTGCTCGAGAGAAGGACCTTGCAACAGCGATGCCATCGTGGCGCGTCCTCGCGGGAGGGCCGCAGGCGCCTGTCTCCGCGCGGCCCATTCCGTCGTGCCGGCTAGGGGCTATGGGCGCAGGTGCTAACCTCGGATGCGTTCGTGGCGGTGTCCCGCGGGGCCGGTGCTAACCAAAGGCAGCGGCCGCGGTCTCGCTACCGGCTGGTTCTGAGATGATGGCCGAGGTGCTATGGTCCAGCGCCCAATCCGGGGGTCTCGAGGAGGCTACATGAAGGATTTCAAGGACAAGGTCGCCGTCGTCACCGGGGCGGCCAGCGGTATCGGTCTGGCGCTCGCGTCGCGGTTCGCGGCCGACGGCATGAAGGTCGTGCTGTCCGATGTCGAAGAGGAACCCCTCGCACGCGCGGCGCAGGAGCTCGAAGCCAAGGGTGCGAAGACGCTCGCCCTCCGGACCGACGTCTCGAAAGCCGCCGATGTCGATGCGCTTGCAAAGGCGACACTCGAGACGTTCGGTGCCGTTCACGTCGTCTGCAACAACGCCGGAGTGTCCGGGGACATGGCGCCGGTTTGGGAGCAGACGGTCGAGAACTGGACCTGGGTGCTCGGCGTGAACCTCTGGGGCGTCATCCATGGAGTGCGTGCCTTTACCCCGATCATGCTGCAGCAGGGCACCGAGGGGCACATCGTCAACACGGCGTCGATGGCCGGGCACCTCTCCATGCCGTTCGGTAGCGTCTACAACGTGACCAAGCATTCCGTCGTGACGTTGTCGGAGTCGCTTCACTACGAGCTCGCGATGCTCGACTCGAGCGTGAAAGTTTCTGTGCTCTGTCCGGGGTGGGTTCGTACGCAAATCGTCGATAGCGAGCGCACCAGACCGCCCGAGCTCGCGAACGCGGCGCCGGTGAGCGAAGGGCAGCAGGGGTTCCGCGAGATGGCGCGGGCTTTGGTAGGCGCCGGCATTCCTCCGTCGGAGGTCGCCGAACGCGTCTCGAATGCGATTCGCGACGAGCGGTTCTACGTGTTCCCGCACCCAGAGATGCTGGGATTGATCCGCGAGCGTATGGACAACGTTCTCGCCGAGCGCAATCCGGTCTTCGACATGACGCAGCTGACCGAGATGCCGACGAAGGGGTGAGCGCCGGCATGAGTGGCCAGGCACCGCAACGAATCAACGTCCCCGGCGTCGGCCGTTTGCCGGCGTTCTCGCACGCGACCGTCGCGGGCGACACCATCTATGTCTCCGGCACACTCGGCACGAAGCCACGGTCGGCCGAACTCGTAGAGGGCGGTACCGGACCGCAAACCGCGCAGACCCTCGAGAACATCAAGGCCATCCTCGCCGCCGCCGGGGCGACGCTCGACGACGTGGTGAAGATGAATGTCTTTCTCACGAACATGGACACGTTCGGCGCTATGAACGCAGCGTACCTGACCTTCTTCGAAGGCGATCCACCGGCGCGTATTACCGTCGGTTGTACGGCCCTGGCGCTCGGTGCGGCCGTCGAGATCGATTGCATCGCACGAAACCCCAGGGCGTGAGTCGCCGCATGCCTGACGGGGCGAACACGTAGGAGACGCATGATGCCGCTACCGGGATTCGACGAGACCACGTTCAGCCATGAGGGCGAGAGCTATCCGGTCTTTCGCCGGGGGAGTGGCCCGGGCGTCGTGGTGATCCACGAAATTCCGGGGATTACCCCGCCGGTGGCCGACTTCGCACGTCGGGTCGCCGACGCCGGGTTCTCGGTCTACGCTCCCAGTCTGTTCGGCACGCCCGGTAAGCCGTTCTCGAACGGCTATATGGTCGGCCAGATGGCACGCGCCTGTATCAGCCGGGAGTTCCACGTGCTGGCAACGAACCAGTCCAGCCCCATTACCAACTACCTGCGCGCGTTGTGCCGCAAGGCCCACGAGGAGTGTGGCGGTCCCGGGGTCGGCGCGATCGGCATGTGTCTCACCGGCAATTTCGCGCTCTCGCTCATGGTCGACGAAAGCGTCATGGCGCCGGTGTTGAGCCAACCCTCGCTGCCGTTCGGCGTCTCGGCCGCGCACCGTGCCGCCCTCCACGTCTCCGATGACGACCTCGCCGTGGTCAAACGGCGAGCGGCCGCGGGATGTGGGGTGTTGGGGCTGCGTTTCACCAACGATCCGCTGAGTCCGGCCGCGCGCTTCGAGACCTTGCGCCGAGAGCTCGGGGATGGCTTCGAAGGCATCGAGATCGATTCCAGTCGCGGCAATCCTCACGACATCAAGCGCTCCGCGCACTCGGTGGTGACGCTCGATCTCGTCGATCAACAGGGACACCCGACGCGCGCCGCGCTCGATCGGGTGTTGGCGTTTTTCGCAGAGCGATTGAAGGGTAGGGGCGATGCGTGATCGGTGGATGGCAGTTCTCATCGGTTTGGCCCTCTGCGTGTCCGCGGGCTGTTCCGAAAGCAACCCTGTCGCACACCCGAGTGACCAGACCGTTCTGCTGCAGGGCGCCGTGAGCAAGGGCGATGCGGCGGCGATCGGCGCGCTCCATCTCGAGGACGCACAGATCATTCCGCCAGACACGGGCGAGCCGGTGAAGGGGCGCGCCGCCGTCGAGGCTCTGTGGCAGGCCAGGATGGACGACGGCTTGAAGGCGATCGTGTTCTCGAGCGGTGAGCGGCGCGGCGACGGTGACAAGCAGTTCGAAACAGGGACCTACACCTCGCGGAACGTGGCGGGAGAGATCGATGTCGGCAAGTACTTCACGGTGTGGCAGCTCGTCGACCAGACGTGGATGGTGAGTCGCCATACATGGGCGAGCGATCTCGAAGAGGCGGGCGTGGCCGGCGAGCCAGAGGCGAATTCCGAAGCCGACGTGGCTCCAGAGCGGCCGCAGCCGGACACGGCGACCGAGTAGCCATGAGCGGTGAATTGCGCGAGAAGGTCGCCCTCGTCACCGGTGCGGGCCGTGGGATCGGGCGCGCGATCGCGATCGCGCTTGCCGGGGCGGGTGCCCGTGTCGCCGTCGCGGATGTGCATCTCGCCAAGTTCCAGGGCGAGCGATACTATCGCATTTCTAAGCGCGTCTCCGGTGAGGAAGAGGACGTGGCTACGGTCGACGCGGTACGTGCGATCGGTGTGCGCGCGACTGCCGTCGAGTTCGATGTCGCTGACGAGACCGCCGTGCGAGACGCGGTAGGTGCGATCACGTCCGACCTGGGCCCCATCGACATTCTGGTCAACAACGCCGGCATCGTGAACAACATCGCGACGGTGGCCGACATGACCCGGGCGGCATGGGACCGAGAGCTTGCCGTGAATCTCAGCGGCGGCTTCAGTTGCGTTCAGGCAACTGCGCCTGCGATGGCCGAGCGTGGCTGGGGCCGCATCGTCAACATCGCGTCGATCGCCGCCGAGCGTCCGTCGGCGTTTCAGCCGGCGTACGCCGCGAGCAAGGCGGGGGTGATCGCTCTCACTAAGGCGGTGGCGAAGACGTATGCCGCGCAGGGCGTCACGTGTAACGCGATCCTGCCCGGCCTCATCGGGACACCGCTCGTCCGATCGATGCGTGCCGAAGTGCAGGAGGCCATTCTCCGCCAGGTGCCGGCCGCACGGCTCGGTGAGCCCCGCGAGATCGCCGCCGTCGCCGCGTTCCTGGCCTCGCCTGCGGCCGCCTACGTGAACGGCGTCGCACTGCCAGTGGACGGCGGCTTTCTGACCGGCGCACCGGAGTAGCCGACCCCGATTCGGCGTGCGCCGTTTGACAGGGCACGCCAACTTCGGTGTCTTCGCGTCATGACAGCGCCCGCTCCAGGAGTGCTCGACGGCATCCGCGTGCTCGATTTCGGACGCTACGTGGCTGGACCGTATTGCGCCGCGCTCCTGGCCGATCTCGGTGCCGAGGTGATTCGTGTCGAGAAGGTCGACGGCTCCGAGGACCGGTTCGTCGTTCCGGTCGCCGAGAGCGGGGAGGGCGCGTATTTCCTGCAGTGCAATCGCAACAAGCGCGGTCTCACCTTGAACCCGATGAAGCCCGAGGGCCGGGAGGTCGTACGTCGACTCGTCGCCACAGCCGATGTCGTGGTGGCGAATCTTCCCGACGAGGCCTTGGAGGCAATGGGCCTCGACTATGAGAGCCTCCGGCGCGTGAAGCCCGACATCATTCTCACCGCGTCGTCGGCGTTCGGTCCCGGACCCTATCAACACAAAGTCGGCTTCGACGGTATCGGGCAGGCCATGTCAGGGGTGATGTACCTCACCGGGCCGAGCGGGCATCCGACCAAAACGTATGTGCCCTTCGTCGATTACAACACCGCCACGCTCTCCGCCTTCGGCACCATGGCCGCCCTGCTGGCGCGCCGCCAGACGGGCCGTGGCCAACGCGTCGACACCTCGCTCCTCGGCACCGCACTGACCATCACCAACGGTGTCCTGATCGAGCAGGACCTCACCGACCGAAACCGCGTCACTTCACACAATCGAAGTCAGATCTCCGGTCCGGCCGATGCCTTCCAGACAAAGGACGGCTGGATCTTTACCCAGGCCGTCGGCGAGCCGCTGTTCCGCCGCTGGGTGCAGATGGTTGGCGAGGACGAGTGGCTGACCGATCCCCGCTTCAAAGACGATCAGGCCCGCGGCGACCACGGTGCCATCCTGAGCGACCGCATGACCACCTGGTGCGCCGAACGCACGACCGAAGAAGCATTGGCCGCCCTCGAGGAGGCACGCCTCCCCGCAGCCCCCGTGTACTCACCCCAACAGGCCTTGGACGACCCCCACGTACAAGCCGCCGGCTTCATGAAGCCCCTCCCGTTCCCCGGAACCCCGAAGACGCCTCTAGTGTCGGATACCCCAGTTCAACTCTCCGAAACCCCAGGCGGCCTCCGCCACCGGGCCCCAAGCCTAGGAGAGCACA
>JAJCZP010000131.1 GCA_029262315.1 Deltaproteobacteria bacterium
GCGCTGCACGCCCGCGGGCGTATCGAGCTCGAGCTCACTCGTCGTCGGCAAGTTCCGACGATGCACCCACTCCACCAGGTTGCTGAGCGAGCTGCTCACCTCCTCTGTCGTCAGTGCACGATCGCCCACGCCAAGGAGTGCCAACGTGACCAATGACGTCGGAGTGATCGGGGTCACTCGGTTGATGCGCACGCAGACGTCGAAGGCGACCTTCTGGAGTTCGAGGCTCCGCTCGTCAGGGTTCGGCTCGGCGGCGGGATCGGGGGGCCCGAGCGCGCTCGCCACCGACAACGGCTCGCCGAAGCTGATGTGAATCTCCCCATACCGGCGGCGCAGCCGTCGTAGGATGCGCAAAAACCAGCCAAAGCTCTCGCGTTCCTTCGCCCCCCCGCGCAGCTCGGCGACGTACTCGCCGACATCCTGGATCTGATCGTAGGCAATCGAGATCGGCACGAGAAACACATCCTCGCTCTTCCCGCGCCGATAGGCGTCGATCACATACGCCAGCAGACCGAAGCGCGGCGGCAGCAGCTTCCCAGAACGGGAGCGGCCGCCCTCGATGTACCACTCGAGCGAGAAGCGCTTCTCGATCAGGTAGTCGATGTAGTGCTGCAGGACCAGCTTGTAGACCTCGTCGTCCTTGAAGCTTCGGCGAATGAAGAACACGCCCGCCCGACGCATGATCTGGCCAAGCGGAAAGAAGTTCATGTTGATCCCACCCGCCGTGTGGGTCGAGGGCAGTCCGTTCTCGTACAGCACGCTGCTGAGCACCGGGTGATCGAGGTTCGACTTGTGCGACGGTAGGAACACGACCGGATGGCGCTGCGACAGCGCCGCAATCCGACCGAGCGTGTCTCGATCGTAGCGCAACTGATTACCGTAGCCTCGCGAGTACATGGACCGGAAGAGCTGTGCCGCGATGTCGATCATCGTCGGCCGATGCGCCGCCGCGATCTCCCGAAGGTCTCGTCCAGCCTCGCGCGCGACTCTGGGCTCGGTGCGTCCGAGTCGGCGCGCGAGCCGCGCCAATCCGCCTCGAAACGCCGGGCGCGCCAGGATGTCTTCGTGCACGAGGCGGGGAACCTTGTAGCGGTTACCGCGCAACCCTCGCTCGGCGCGTTCGAGCGCGAGCGTCGCCTGGCGGATCACGAAGTCGGCAAGGCCCGCCGTCTCGCCAGCATCGGTGTCCCCGGTATGACGCCATCGATGCCGTAGATCCGACAACGGAGCCGGCTCGCCGACCACCACCTGGCACCGCTCCGGATGACGTCGAAGCAACCAGGACTGCCGTATACGTCCGGGATCGCGCACGTCGCCCAGGAGCAGCAGATCGCGCAACGTCACGGCCCGCTGTCCGTCGGGACGACGCTCGGCAAGCCACGCGACCCGAAGCGGCGCGAGCACCGGATCCTCACCCGCGGCGAGCAACGCCTCGAGATGGCCGCGCTTGGGTCGCCGGCTTCGACGGCGCGAGGCGGGAATCGAGATGGCGTCGACGTCATCGGGCGAGACGGAGTCCGGGCGGACGCTGGCGATCCATTCCTCGAGCAATCGATGCTCGAGCCCACTCGAGGCATCGAGCAAAAACACCGCGCGCCGGCCGTTGGACGCCGGCCACACCACCTCGTCAGTAGAAACGTTCGCGGTGGCGCTTTGCGTCTGGGCCGTCATCGAATCATCACAATGCGTCGCGGCACGACTTGCCGCGGGCGCCTACTTTATGGTGAGGGCGCACGCCAGCGCAACGAGCGCCCCTCCGGCCGCTCGTGCTGCGCTACAGGCGCCTGGTAGCGTTCTCGGCGGGGCGAGCCACCGCCGGACAGACGCTGTGCGGGGTCGGTACGGGCGCCGCAGCGGCTCGCACAACAGATCGCGCAGTTCGCGCCAGGATCCGCGTGTCCGATATGCCAACTCGCACGCCGCTCCGAAGATCCCCCCCCGACAACCGGCGTCCTCCTCAAGATCCGCGGCGCGACTGTCGATAGTAACCACGCAGAACCATTTCAGGATTCGTCGCTAAGCGACGAGGAGGAAAAACCATGCGGAACCTACTATTCATTGTCGCCGTCGCCGTCGCGCTCGCCGTGACCGCCGCCCCTGCCAACGCCGGTTGCGACTTCGAGCATCCGAGGAAGGCCAAGCAGTTCAGCTGCTCTTTGGTCCAGGCGTTCGTTTCCTGCGGTAACCCCACCGGGAACGTACCGAACACGACATCCGCCAGTGGGGTTCCGGGCTGCACCCCGCCGGAGACGTTCAACGCGCAAGCCGGAAGTCAGATCAACGGCTGGCAGTGGTGGGAGCAGCGCTCCACCGGCACCCTGCAGTTCCGTGAGACCCAGGGAAACTTCGGCCCGAACACCCGCGACCTCAAGGTCAAGATGCGGCTCCGTCGCATCATCGACAAGACCGGCGGGTTGGCCAGCGGCTCCGGCACGCTCTCGACCCTGGCGCGCACCACGTTCGAGGACACGGTTGTGACGTCCCCGGGTATGGGAACGGACATGACCATCATCGACTTCCCGGCGCCGTTCGCGTTCAGCATGACGAACGGCAACGCCAACCTCGCGACGACAGCCAACACGCTGATCGCCGGGCTCGGCATCGCTCCCCTTCCGGGATGCACCTCCCTGGAAGTCGTCTCCATCCAGGTCCTCGACCCGAACGGTAACGCCTTCGGCGCCTGCGGTATCTTCATGAAGGACCTGCAGAACTAGTACCGTACCCCCTCGGAGCGGGACGTGATTTCCGCTCCTCCCTCTACCCCGCCTGATCGTGGCGTGTGGTAGGGGGAAGAAGACGTAGACCGCATGGGCGAGGCCATCCTCCTGGTTCCGGGAGGGTGGCCTCGTGCGTCTCGATACCTGCGACTACGGTAGCTCGTGCTTGTCCTTGAATCGCCCCGAGGAATTGCCCCGAGTCGTTCTTCGTCGCGGGGGCGTCGAAGGTCGCCACCCAGCACGCCCCGCGCGTGTTCGTGAGTTGGACGGTCAGGGTGACGGGTCAAGCCTTGCGGCTTGCGCACACGCCTTTCGTACCGTAATCGACCCGGCGTGCCGCACCTACGCGCAACCGTCGCCGGACTGATTCTGGCCCTCGTCCTTCCCGCGTGCACCCCCGCCGTTCCCGACGAAGACCGCGTCGCCACCCTGGCCGCCCTCGATGGGCTGCACCGCTGGCTCGAGAACGCACCTCCAACCGAGGACGTCGCCTTCGGTTTCCAATGCCTCGACGCCTGGAGCTGGTTCATGTTCGCGGAATGGCATCCGGATCCAGCCGTCCGGGCAGGTGCGGCGACGGCCGTAGACGCGCGCCTCGGTGCGCTCCACAGCCCACCCACATGGACCGGTGTGACCTTGAGCTACTGGGCGCTGGCGCTTCGCCTGATGGCGCATCGCGCACTCCCAATCGAGGCGCATCTGGCCCAGCTCGCCGACGTCGACGTGGCCGGTGCCCTCACGCAAACGAGCGCGACCACGCGCTGGTGGACGCTCGCCCTGCTGCAACAAGCGGGCGCATCCGTCGATGCCCCCGACCCGGCCGGCACGTTCCTCGCATCGCGGCTCACCGCAGGCGACAGCAGTCGGCCGATCGCCCTCAGCCACGTCTACAGCTTGTATCACGAGATCGCACCCATGACCGATCTCGGTCTGGCGCCGCTCGGCGGCCTCACCCCTGCACTGACCACGGAGGCGGACGCGCTGGCCCGCACGGTCATGGAGTTCGCCGCAACGACCCGTGACACCGATGCTCTGGCTGAAGCCCTCGTCACGAGCGCGCTCCTCGCGCACCGTGGCACCGACGCCTATCGCACGGGGCTCCGCACGCTGTTGGCCAGGCAGAACCCCGATGGCTCGTTTCAAAGTGCGCGCGACGCGCAACGCCCCGACCGGACGACCGATCACTACCGTCACGTCGTCGTGGTCGCGACCTTCGCGCTGCTCACGTCGCTGGTTGAGTACGAGCCCGCGGTTGGCGGCTGACCGGCGCGCGCCGGATCGGCACCACCCACCGCGCCTCGTCGAGGTCGATCCGACCATCGACTTCGAACGGCACACCCTCGGCCTCGAGCCGCTCCCGTTGGATCTCCGCCCCGAAGAGATCGCGCTCACTGATCTTGCCGCTGGCGTTCACCACCCGATGCCAGGGCACGGCCCGCTCGCGCCCCTCGCCGAGTGCGCGCAACGCCTGCCCGACCGCACGGGCCGCACGCGGTCGACCCGCGAGCTCGGCCACCTGCCCGTAGGTCACGACCCGCCCCGCCGGCACGCGCCGCACGATCCGATAAACCGCGCGAAAGAACGGCGACACCGCGCGGGCGCGGCGCACGCCGTGCTCGCTCCGCCGTGTGCCCCGCGGCCCCCATCCCATCCACGGCTGCATAGCTGATTCGCGCGCGGAGCGGGAACACCGGGCGCCACGCCCGCCCGCAGGACACCCGTTCCCACCGGGACCGGATCGGAGATATAGGATGCACATGCACGCGTCGCTCTCGTTCCACGGAGGTGCCGGTACGGTCACCGGTTCGCGCCACCTGCTGACGACCGAGAGCGCCACCGTGCTGGTCGATGCTGGCCTGTTCCAGGGCCTGAAACGGCTCCGGGAACTCAACTGGCGATCCCCAACATTCGATGCCGCCGCAGTCGACCATCTCCTCCTCACGCACGCCCACATCGACCACGCGGGCTACTTGCCGCGCCTGGTCAAGACCGGCTACGGCGGGCCCATCCATTGCACGACCGCCACCTTCGACCTCGCGCGGCTGCTCTTGCTCGACGCCGCCAAGATCCAGGAGGAAGACGCGCGCTACGCCAACAAGCGTGGCTTCAGCAAACACCGGCCGGCGCTCCCGCTCTATACGACGGCCGATGCCGAGCGAGTGTTTACGATGATGCACCCGGTTGACTACGGCAGCTGGATCGATCTCGGCCCCGACATCCGCGCCCGCTTCCTGAACGTGGGCCACATTCTTGGCTCGGCGATGGTGGAGGTTCGCTACGGCGATCGCACGATCGTCTTCAGCGGCGATGTCGGCCGCTACGACGTTCCGCTCCACTCCGATCCCGATCCCCTGCCGGCGTGCGACACGCTCGTCGTCGAGTCGACCTACGGCAATCGCACACACGGCGAGACGACCATGGCGGAGCAGATACGCGAGCCGATCCTCCGCACGCTCGATCGTGGGGGCACGGTGCTCATTCCGTCATTCGCCGTCGGGCGCTCGCAGCTGGTCACACTCCACCTCCGCAGCTTGATGAACGAGGGCAAGCTTCCCGAACTTCCGATTCATATCGACAGCCCGATGGCCGTCAACGCGACCCGCATCTACAGCAAGCACATCCGCGATCTCAGTCTCGACGACGAGCTGACCGACGACGGCCGGAACCGCCTCTTTCCGCAGAACGTGCAATTTCATCGCAGCGTGGAGGCGTCGAAGGATCTCTGTGCCCTCGACGGGCCCCGGATCATCATCTCAGCGAGCGGTATGCTCACGGGTGGCCGTGTCCTGCATCACCTGAAGCGACTGCTTCCGAACGACAAGAACCTCGTCCTGCTGGTCGGCTATCAAGCCGCGGGAACTCGCGGCCGGAAGATGCTCGAAGGCGCCAAAACGATCCGCGTCCACGGGCAGGATATCGGCGTCCGCGCCGAGTTTCATTGTGTGAGCGGCCTGTCGGCGCACGCCGATCGCGACGAACTCTTACGCTGGGTCCGGAGCGCCCCCAAAGACAAGCACCCACGCACGATCTTCATCACTCACGGCGAACCGAAAGCTTCCGAAGCGTTCGCCACGTTGTTGCAAACCGAACTCGGAGTACGGACCGTCACCCCGGAGCTCGATCAGTCTTTCGATCTCGGGGAGTGACGGCCTCCGCCCGCGTCGGGAGCTCGATCTTCGGTTCCTCGGGATCCGGCCGATAGAGGATCACCGTGTGACCCACGACACCGCACAGTGCCGACGCGGTTCGTGTCGCAAGCTCCTGCGCGGTGCCCTTCTTGTCTTCCGGGGCCTGTAGCCGGACCTTGATCAACTCGTGGCTGGCGAGCGCCTCGACAACGGCGAGGACCACGGACTCGGAAACACCACCGTCGCCCACCTGGACGACAGGCTTCAGCGCGTGCGCCTTCGCTCGCAAATGACGACGCTGGAAACCCTGGAGTTCAGGTGCGGAGGGCATGGCTGCGACGACACTAGCAGAACCACGCCCCGAGTGCCCGTGGGGTCGTGCTGGCGCGGAATCAGGCCTATCCTGGATCGTCCATGCGGGATCTCGTGATGGGGGTCGCCGACGGCTACCAGCCCGAGGCCCTGGCGCCGTTCGTCAACTCCCTACGACGGACCGGATTCGACGGAGATGCGGTCTTCCTCACCCGCAGACTCCCGCGCGCCACCCGCGCATTCCTCCGGACGCACGGAGTGACGCTCGTGGACTTCGCCCGACTCGAACTTCCTGGTGTCCGATTCCTCCGCCAACT
>JAJCZP010000132.1 GCA_029262315.1 Deltaproteobacteria bacterium
GGGTGCCCCCCCCCCCCCCCGGGGGTCGCGGGGGTCGCCCGCGCGTTGGGGGGCGACGCCGAGACTCGTCGGCAGAACCCGTCACCGTCCGGTGTAACCATCGTTCGACTCGCTCCTGTCACATAACGCGAGGGCCTCGCCGATCGACAGCATGGGAATCGTCGCCTCGGGCAGGAGGCTGGTCGGAGAAAGATTGAATACGGAGAAGCCCTCCGACTCGCGCAGCCCTCCGGCCAACGCGAACGACGGCAGAATGTAGGGCTCCAAGTCGCGGCCCAGTCGAGTGGGCGCCGTTTTCGCGCCACGTTCGTAGAATCGTCCCGCGTTCTCACCACCGCCGAGATCGACGCCGAGCAGGAAAACCCGGCGCGCGCCAAGCGCGTAGGCAACCTGTAACGCAATGAACGCGATCGTCTGGCCCGTGAAGACGCCCGTCTCCAGTCGCTTGCTGAAGCCGACGCGATGCGGATGGCGGCGCGCCCGACGATGCAGGCCCTGTCGCCCCGGAACGATGACATCGTTGCGAGCACCGACCCACCGGTCGAAAGCCGCCGGGCTCAACCTCTCGACACCGTACGCGGAATTCATCTCCGTCCCGAGGAAGATCCGATCGCGCGCCAGAAGTTCTGGCTGGCGGATGCATATCTCGTTCAAGACCCGGAAGGACAGAATGCAACTGGCCGAGGAGCGGAGGACGCGCTCCACCAGCGCGAAGCGGTCGACGACGAACTTGCGATCGGCGATGACGTGGTAGTCGAATGCGAGACCATCCTCTTCCGCCTTGACGATGCTCCCGTTGACGCCGATGCAGGTTCGGTTCCTGAGCACCGAAAGGTCCTGGGATGACAGCGACGGCCCACTCGCCACGATGAAACAGCTCGATGAAGGCACTCGTTGCAGCGCGCGCAGCGGCTCGGTCCGACCAAACTGTCTCCCTTCCCACAGGATCCGCCACGCATCGAGATTGTCCGGGTCTCTCGTCAACTGAAACCGCGAATCGACCGATCGCATGTGCCTCCATCGATGCGGAAAGAACAGCTGCCGGAGGCGCGTGGCCATGCTGGAATCTGTATCAACCTCGCCAACCGTTCGGAAAGTGCCGCCCGATCCGCGACGCGCAAGTAACGACTCCGCCAACGCCGTCCGCGATCCGACGCTGCGGAGCGCAATCTGCCCGTGGCACTTCGGTACCGCAGAGACGTCAGATTGCCGCATGCCAAGCGTCATGCGGCCCAGACGCTCAGTGTACGGGGCACTCGCCGGGCGGAGCCGCGGGAACGATCCTTGCTAAATTCCAGGCAGCACGGGCCTTTCCCCGCCCGGCGCACGGCAACCGATGAAGGTACAGTCAGAAAAGCCGAACCTGGCGCTGCGGGCGGAAGCCTTCCCCTTCCTACTGTCGCGGGTCCGCGCGCTGAGCGCCATTGCGACGGCGGGACTTCTGGCATCGCTTCTCGGAGACCGGCACCTACCGCCTGGCATCCAAGAGACTGTCGTGGCGGCCAAGGGAATCGCCCTCGCCTTCGCGATCGCCACCCTGGCGCTGTCCCCTCTCCTCCGTTCGCGATCGTGGCTCCTACTCGTCTCGGTGTGCATCGCCTCCGCGGCGCTACCGAGCGCGGCCATGACGGTCGGCGGCTTGGGGCATCAGGATCCGGTGCGCGCCGTCTTCGTGCTGACCTTCATCGCACTGGCCATCACCGTGCTCTTCCCGTGGGGCATCGGCCCGCAGGCGATTCTGGCCTCGATCCTGGCCTCCTACACGATCACGATCGCCATCTTCGATCCCACCGGGGCCATCCCGACCAACTCGCTGGTGGCTCTGATCTCCATGATCCTGTCGTCGATCTATGTCGCCTACGCCCTCGCCCGACAGCGCGCCGAGCTCTTCGAATCTCGCACCGAGCTGGTCCGCGCGCGCGACGCGGCGGACGCCGCCGCCAACGCGAAGAGCGATTTCCTCGCCACGATGAGCCACGAGATCCGTACGCCGATGAACGGCATCTTCGGGATGATCGAGCTCGCGCTCGACACCGACGACGCTGCCGAGCGCCAAGACTTTCTCGGTCGTGCGCGCAGCTGCGCCGAGCGTCTGATGTCGATCATCAACGATATCCTGGACTTCTCCAAGATCGAAGCCGGGAAGCTCGACCTTGAACAGATCGAGTTCTCGATGCGAGACGTCGTCGAGGGCGTCCTCGATACGCTTGTCATCGAAGCGGCACGCAAGAGGATCGAGCTCGTCAACATCGTCGATGACGGCGTCCCGACGCGTCTGGTCGGCGATCCCGGTCGGCTGCAGCAAATCTTGATGAACCTCGCGGTGAACGCTCTCAAGTTCACTGACCACGGCGAGATCGCGCTCGACGCCAGAGCCGACTCGCCCGCGTCCGGACCAGGGCCGGTCACGATCACATGCTCGGTGCGGGACACGGGCATCGGTATTCCGGCCGAGCAGCAGGAACACATCTTCGAATCCTTTGCCCAGGCCGATAGCTCGACCACCCGCTGCCACGGCGGCACCGGTCTCGGCCTCGCGATTTCACGACGACTCGTGACGGCGATGGGGGGCACGATCGGCGTCACGAGCAAACCGGGATTCGGCAGTACGTTCTGGTTCACCGTTCCGTTCGAAGCGCTCTCAGGGGCACGTGCACCCGAACGCCTGACCGTGGCGGGCCTCCGCGTCCTCGTGGTCGACGACAACGCGACGAATCGCATGATGCTGCTGAAGGCCCTGCAGCGCGAGGGGTGCCACGTCGGCCTCACCTCCGGAGGCCTCGAGGCCACTGACGTGTTGCTGCACGCCGCCCACAACTACGAGCCATTCGATCTCGTCCTGATGGATGTGCAGATGCCGGAACTCGACGGCTACGCAAGCGCCCGCCGCATCCGCAACGAACCAGCGATCCACGCCACGCCACTGATCGCGATGACCTCCATCAGCCGAACCATGCCGCGCGAGGCTCTCGATCTCGAGTTCGCGGCGATCCTACCCAAACCCGTCAAGCACGGGCTGCTCCTGGATACGCTCCGCGCAGTGACCGCGTCGACGGTAGCCAGCACCGAGAACTTCGCCAGCGCCCCAGCGCCGTAGAGTCCTCGCAGGAGTGACCGCCCGGGGCGCGAGACACAGGACTCGCGCATTGCCGCGGCAGAGCGTAAGAGCAGTGTCGCATGGCAAACTGGGCCGATGCGACACGCGTGGCAGGTCGTTCGCGCCCCGCCCGTGAAAGAGGTGCTCATGACCGTCCCTGCGTCCCCGATCTTCCAGCTCCGGAGCGGCGAAACCTGGCGGGACCCCTTCCCCATGTATGCGGCACTCCGCGACAACGATCCGGTGCACTACGCCGCGTCGGGAGACTTCTACGTCCTGTCCCGGTTCGACGACGTCTGGGCGGCGGCGGGCGACAGCGCCACCTTCTCGTCGGCGCGCGGACTGACCGTCACCTACGGGGATGTCGACCGGATGGACATGGGCGACGCCATTCCCATGGTGTTTCTCGACCCACCCGCACACACGGAGTTTCGCCGATTGGTCACGCCTCGTCTGTCCCCACGGAAAGTCTCGACGATCGAGCCCGACATTCGCCGCTTCGTGGTCGAGCGCATCGAGAAGCTTCGGAGCACTGGTCAAGGTGACATCGTCGCCGAGCTGTTCAAGCCGCTGCCGAGCTTCGTCGTCGCGCACTATCTCGGCGTTCCTGCCGACGACCGCTCGCTCTTCGACCGCTGGACCGAAGCGATCGTCCAGGGCGCCGCTGGCGGCGACCCCACGGAAGCCGCCGAGCCCTTCAGTGACCTACTCGGCTACTTCGCCACCCTCGCGGAACGCCGCCGCACGGAGGCGGGTGACGACATCATTTCTGATCTCGTAGCGCTCGGCGAGGACAACGTCTCCATCGCCCGCATTCTCGGCTTCGCGTTCACCATGGTGACCGGTGGCAACGACACCATCACAGGCATGCTCTCGGGCTCGGCCTGCCTGCTGACCGAGCATCGCGATCAGCGAACGACCTTGCGCGAGCATCCCGATCTGATTCCTGGTGCGGTCGAGGAGATGCTGCGCCTGACGTCTCCCGTCCAGAACCTGGCACGCACCGCGACCAGAGACGTCGAGATCCGCGGCGTGAAGATCCCCGCGGGCAAGAAACTCCTGCTCTGTTACGCGGCCGCGAACCGGGACCACGATGAATTCGGGCCGACGGCCGACACCCTCGACATCGAGCGACGCATCAATAAGATTCTGACCTTCAGCTACGGCACCCACTACTGCGTTGGCGCGGCGGCGGCCCGACTGCAAGCGCGCATCGTGCTCGAGGAGATGCTCACCCGCTGCCCCGACTTCGCCGTCGACATCGAGCACGGCCGCTACGCCGCAGGGAACTACGTGCGGCGCCACGATTCGCTGCCCTGGGTCGCCGGCTGAACCGCGAGCTTCCCGGTACGGACGCCTTTCCCCGGACACACGGGCCGAGCGCGCGACTGCCTGACGCATCGCGTCCGGATACCGTGGCACCACTGCGTCCCCTGCGAGCCGGCCTATCCCTCGAGTGAAGACCACGCCATCGTCCGCGTAACAAACCGCTGGTCAGAGGTATGTCCGGATAGTAGACAGGGACGCCATGAAGACACGTATTACCGAGATGCTTGGTATCGAGCACCCCATCATCCAGGGGGGCATGCACTACGTAGGATTCGCCGAGCTGGCGGCGGCCGTCGCAAACGCGGGGGGCCTCGGCATCATCACCGGCCTCACGCAGAAGACAGCGAAGGATCTCACGAACGAGATCGCGCGCTGCCGCGACATGACGGACAAGCCGTTCGGCGTGAACCTCACCTTCCTCCCGGTGATGAAAGACCCCGACTATCCTGGATACGTGAAAGCCATCATCGATGGTGGCGTGAAGGTCGTCGAAACCGCTGGGAACAACCCCCAGCAGTGGCTCCCCATCCTGAAGGACAATGGCATCAAGGTCATCCACAAATGCACATCGGTCCGCCATGCGCTGAAGGCGCAGAAGATCGGCTGCGATGCGGTCTCGGTGGATGGCTTCGAGTGCGGCGGACACCCGGGGGAGGACGACATCCCGAACATGATCCTGCTCCCACGCGCGGCCGATGAGCTCGAGATCCCGTTCGTGGCTTCGGGAGGTATGGCCGACGCGCGATCACTCGTGGCGTCCCTCGCCATGGGCGCCGATGGAATGAACATGGGCACCCGCTTCATCGCAACGAAGGAAGCGCCGGTACACGACAACGTCAAACAGGCCATCCTCGCCGCCAGCGAGCTCGACACGCGTCTCATCATGCGTCCATTGCGCAATACCGAGCGTGTGCTCTCAAATTCGGCAGTCGAGCGGCTCCTGGAGAAGGAGCAGCAGCTCGGAGCGGACATTCAGATCACCGACATCCTCGACGAAGTGGCCGGCGTCTATCCCCGCATCATGTCCGAGGGCGATATGGACGCGGGCGCCTGGTCATGCGGAATGGTGGCCGGACTCATTCATGACATTCCGACGTGTCGCGAACTCATCGAGCGTATCATGCGCGACGCGGAGCAGCTGATCCGACAGCGTTTAGACGGCTTTCTCGATACCAGGGAGGCATCATGACACCACGCCGGGACACGCACACGCAACTTCGCTCCTCTGCATTCGGGCTGCTGCTCCTCTTCGCGGTCGTGAGCATCATGCCCTACCTCGTCAGCCCGGCGCTCGGCCAGGGTCTCCCCGCCGAACTGATCGACAAGGACACGCTCAAGTGCCTGAAACTCGCAGGCAAGATCGGGGAGACCTGCCTCAAAAAGAACACCAAGGCTTTGACCGACCTGGTGGCACCCGATCCGATCAGCGTCGCTTTGCCCGGATTCGGCGACAAAGAGACCCTGAAACTGCTGACGAAGTGCACCGACGCGCAGGCGGAGGCGCTCGGATTTCGCAGTCGCATAGATCTCATCGATCGAGTCGAGAGTGGCTGTGAGCTCTTCGCCTTCGACCTGAACGCGCTCGTGTACTCGGTCGATCAGGTAGGCCTCACGCCCGACCAGGAAAAGTGCCGTCTCAAGACGTACAAGCAGCTCACCAAGGTACAGAAGAACACCACCAAGCTCTGGGGAAAGAAGTGCACGCTAACCGACTACAAACCCGGCAAAGTGTGCGACCGCATCAAGCGCGATGAGAAGATCACGAAAGCGGAATCGAAGCTCCGCGCCAACACCGAAAAATTCTGTGGGCCCGATTTCGACGTCCTGGGAACGTTCGCCGGCATCACGTTGCAGGATCGTATCGCCACCTTCGCCGAGATCGTGGTCACGCGCGGGCGCCACTGGGCCGAGCGCATCTATCCCCCGAACAACGCGGGACCGACATCGAAGTTCGGAGCGTTCAACGTCGGCCTGACCACGCTCGCGCTCGAAGACGCCTCGCGGTTGAACGTCCCGGGCACCGGCCCGCGCCCGGTGACGACGGAAGTGTACTACCCGGCCACCGACGCGGCGATCGCAGGTGTGCCCCGCGACGTCGCGCAACTGCTCGGGCTGAATCTCTTTCAGATCCCCGCCTACCGCGATGTCGACGTGGCGCCCGGCTCGCATCCCCTCATTGTCTTCTCGCACGGCAACCAGGGCACGCGCATCCAGTCGTTCTTCTTCGGCGCGCAGCTGGCGAGCCAGGGGTTCATCGTCGTGAGCCCGGACCACCACGGCAATACGTTCACCGACACCGCGCTCGACCTCGCAACATTCAGCAATCGCCCGCTGGACGTGAGCTTCCTGATCGACGAGTTCACTACGCTGAACGCGACGCCAGGAAACGCGTTCGAGAACACTCTCGATCTGAGCAAGGTCGGCGTGAGCGGCCACTCGCTCGGCGGCTACACCACCCTCGCGGTCGCCGGTGGCACCTTCGCGCTCGGAAACTTCCAGGACGTACGGGTCAAAGCGATCTTCCCGCAGGCACCGGCAACCGCCCTCGCGTTCGATGCGTCGTTCTTTCCAACGATCACGATCCCGACGCTCATCGTCGGCGGCACGATCGACGAGACGACCCCGTTCGTCAGCGATCAGCAGTTCGCGTTCGACAACCTGCCCGCGGGCGCTTCGGTCGTCGGCTTGGCCGAACTCGTCAACGCCGGGCACTTCACGTTCTCGAGCTTCTGCGAGATCGATCCGGTATTGCTCGCCTTCCTTGGGGGCTTCGAGGAAGCCTGCGAGCCGCGCCACCTGCCCTGGCGACACGCCCAGGATCTCACCATGTATCTGGCGCACAACTTCTTCGACGCAACCCTGAACGGCAATCCCGCCGCGCTGGCGCGACTCGATCCCGTGATCGTTGCTGGGTTCGACGCCGAGGATCTGCTCTACCAGAGCAAATGAACACGCGCGCGTGGGCCGCGGTCAGGCGTACGTAGCGCGTTCAGGCGGGACACGGCAGCACGATCGGCACCTCGGGGAGCGTGACCGTGGAACGATCGCTATGGGTCTTCACCGCGTCGTCGATCGACCCGTCGTTGTTCGCGTCGATCGAACAAGTACGTGAGGCATCCGTATCAATGAGCGTCGTGATCGTCCGCACGCGAGCCCTGCCCCCGGGCTCGATCCCCGGAATGTTCCCCGCGAAGCTCGCGACGTAGGACAGACTGACCCTGCCTTCGGGCAGGTTTTTGATCGACGCGAACGGAATCGGATTGCCGTCCTCATCGACGAAGTCGAGGCTGCCGGGAAGGACGCTGTCGGCGTAGAGGCGGTCACATGTCTCGACGACGTCGTCACCCGCTTCGTTCAACACCCGACGCGCCACGGGGGTGAACCTGCCACCGACCTTCGCCTCGAGCTCGACCACCAGACTCGCGAGCTCTGGCGTCGCACGGCCATTGCTGAGAACGATCGTTCCCGAAACGGTCACGATATCTGGCAACGGGATGCTGCCATCCTCGCAAGGACAACCGCACTCGTAGATCCAGATCTCGGGACGCACCTGCAGCGACGAACAGGCAACGGCCGCGGCCGCCTGAAGTAAGGTCCCAAAGAGCATAGCGGTCGCGATAAGGGTTGCAGGTCGCATGAGACGGTCTGCGAAACGGAGCAGAGCCTCACCAGCAGCAACAGCGATGCCAGATCACGCATGGTACGGCTCGGCAGGCATCCGACACCTAAGGCTTTGATTTGAGGACGGGGTCGATGCGGGAACGATGCTCCGACGCCGCGCGTATGACCGCGCGCGCGCACGCGGGGTCGCACGATCGCGCAACACCGCACTGCGAGGGCGCGTGAACCACGCCGCGAACACAGCGGCCGCGACACAGCAGACGCCGAGGCCGATGATCTAGTGCGGGCTGGAAGGGTCCGGCCCCGCGTATCTCGGGCGCGACGACCCGGGCCGTGTCAGCGAGTCACGCGAGACGGCACACAGATCTCGCGCGGGCCAGAGAGAACGACCCGCACTTCTTCGAACTGATTGGCGAGAAAGAGCTCGCTCCCGGCCAGGAGCTTCCGCGGGCTCGTCTTCACCCGGTAGCACATGAGATGCGTCTCGAGATCGCTGACCAGGGTTCCATTCGCGCTCGCCGGAGCACAGAGACGCACGGGCTTCTTCACCTCGACCAGCAAGTCGCCGAATTGATCTTTCGAAGTGACGCTCCCCCTGGTCCGCGCACCTTTTACGTCCCAGCACTTCATGTGGTCGACCGCAGGATCGGCAGAGGGTGGTGGCGGGTTGCCGCCCGACGCCAACTCCTTCGCGGAGGGAACCAACATCTCCTTCGGCTTCCTGAGATCGACCGAGATGGATCCGAACTGGTTCACGACGGCGATGTCCTTGAGCCGTTCGATGCGCGGCTCGGTCTGCTTGATCAGGTACCCGACGTAGTGGTCGTCGGCGAACGGCGCGTTCGGGCTCTCACCGTTCTTGCTGGTGGGATTGCAGATGCGCCACCGACGCCGCGCCTTGACGAGTGAGGGACCGAACTGATCCTCCAGCGGGAAGTCTTCAATCGCAGGAGGTGGGGGCTCTCGTCGCAGCTCGTAGCACATGAAGTGGACCGGCACGGTCGGTGTCGGAACAGGAATCGTCGGGCTCGAACTCGACACGCCGGTAGACAGCGGAGTCGGTGTCGCCGCGGGGGTCGGCGTCGCGGTTCGCAAGTCGGGAGGTGTCGCGGTCTGTGTCGGGGTCGCCGTCATCGGCACCGTGGCAGTCGAAGCGGGTGTTCCCACGGGCGTCGGTGTCGCCGTTCCCCCCGACGTCAGGGTGGGCGTGCCGAGGGGCGAGACGGTGGGCACGGCGGAGACGGTCGCGGTCGGGGTGCCGGCAGTCGTCGCGGTCGGGGTGCCGGCAGTCGTCGCGGTCGGGGTGCCGGCGGTCGTCGCGGTCGGGGTGCCGGCGGTCGTCGCGGTCGGGGTGCCGCTTGGAGGCAGGCTCGGCGTGATGGCTGGAGTGGGCGAGAATACGATCGGCGTCGTTGTGGACTGGATACTCACTGTCGAAGTCGGCTCGGGGCACCACGGGCACAGGTCGAGCGCCGCACGTACGTCACCGCCAAGACTCTCGGAGTCGTCGATGCTCAGCCCCAGGCTCGTCACGGTCAAACGTGGCGCCCCGCTGTCACGCACCGCACCACGCGCCTTCACCCGGAGGGACCTGCCCCCTCCGAACGCGTCAAAGGTCGCACCTTCGGTGAAGAGATCGCCCTTGGAGCTTACGGACACGGTGCGTCCACGAATCAAGGTATCGACGAAGCTCACCTGGCACGATCTGGCGGTACAGCGGAGGTCGACTTTCGCCTCGGAGCGGATCTCGCCGGGCCCTCGAACCTGCAGCACGTTGCCGGCCCTGATGCGCACCCGCCCTTTGGGATGGGACGTCTCGATCGGACCGCGAACGAGGACGGCGCCGGTCGCGATCACGTCCACCGCGATCCCCCTTCCGGACGAGCTCAGGCTGCCTCCTCCGGGTCCGTCGACGATGACCACCAGGGCGACGATCTTGAGACTCCTCGCCCCGGAGACGGGGGCAAGCGGTCCACGAATCGTGACGGTATCGCCCGGCGCATGGATCAGCGTGCGCGTGTTCTTCGTCGTGCACACGGGCGGTGCGCAGTCGGTAAGCACGACGTGCCCCGCCCACACTGTCGGCACGACGAGCACACCGAGGAGTGCGACACTGGCCGCAACCGTCACGCATCTGAGCACCCGCGTACGCATGAGCTTCATTCAACGCCACAGCACCTGGACCGGCTAGATCCAAAGCGCTGGGGTCGGCGGCGTTCCTCAGGATGTCATGCGCGCTGACACACGAAGGCGCGCGCCAAGTGGGTGATCTCGATGCACACTCTCCACGGGAGGCCGGTACTAACGCCGGCCATGGTCGGATGCCGCCACCGCGTCTAGTGTTGGCCTCTAGCGATCCACGAAACTCGGACGCGTCGTGACGGCCCCGAGCCAGCGCTCGATATGGGGACGCGCCAGCTCGACGTCGAAATTCCCCATGCCCTGCACGCGCTCGGCGAACCGGATCGCCACGGCGAGAGTGATGTCCGCGATGGTGAAGCGGTCGCCCGCCAGGTACGCACTCTCTCCGAGCCGGGCCTCAAAAACCCCGAGCTTGCTCCGTGCCTCCTCGGCGGCGACCTTCCCCCACTCGGGCACACAGGTTTCCCGATCCTTGAAGATCCCGGTCAAGTTCCGAAACGCCATCGCGACATTGCCAAAGAAGTTGATCTCGGCACGCCGATTCCACATCTCGATCTGCGCCATCTCGAGCGCATCGTGACCAAAGAGATTCGGCTCGGGTTGCAGACCCTCGAGATAGCGACAGATGGCGACGGACTCGGAGAGATAGGATCCGTCATCGAGTTCCAGCACCGGAACACGGCCCATCGGATTCTTGGCGACGTAGTCCTCCGCCAGATTCCCCCCCTTGAAGAGGTCTACGGGGACGCGAGGGATTTCGATGCCTTTCTCCGCCATGAATACCCACACTCGGAGTGCGTTCGGTGACTCGGCCTCGTAGAGCTTCATGTCGCTTCTCCCTCTTGCTGTCTCGGAAAGGATGCGGCCAGAACGCGCGCGATCCTATCCGGCGGTCGTGTCCGGGGAAAGCCCCACGCACGACGCGCGTAGGCACTGATCCCGCGCACTGGTAGAACGCATGGGAGTCCGGTAGCAACGAGACGATGGGAGGGCACGTACGGCTCGACGGCATCACCGAGTCCTGCGGCGAGAGGGTATGAATCATCAGGCGTCCGCCGCCTCCCGGTTTGCAGGTGCCGCAACCTGTTTCCTCGTGGCACTGAGCTACCTGCTCCTGCTTCGCCCCTACGGCTTCCAAGTCGAAGACGAGGGAACCCTGCTCTCGCAGTTCGACAGGGTCTCCCGCGGCGAGGTGCCCTATCTCGACTTCCACACCGGATACACGCCAGGGTTCTTCTATGGTGGCGCGGCGGCGTACGCGTGGCTCGGCCGCTCCGCGCTCGCGATTCGAACGATCGTCGCGCTGCTCAACGCGATGACGGTGACCGGCCTCTATGTCATCGGGCGGCGCCTGGTCGGACCATGGATGGCCGCGCTCGCTCCCGTCCTCTGGCTGACGCTGATGCCGTTCTACCCTGGCGAGTTTGCGGCCTTGAACGTGCCCTACCCGACCTGGCCCGCAACCGCGGCGTGGGTCGTCGTGGTGCTGGCACTCCTCCGGTGGGAACGCACCGATCAACGAGCGGCACTCGCCCTCGCCGGCCTCGGCGCGGCGGCCGCCCTCGCCGTACGCCCCGACGCGGGCGCGTTCGCCATCGCAGGCGCGACGTGGGTCGTCTGCGCCTTCGGCCGGCGCACGAGCTTGCTCGACCATGTCGCGGCGGGACTCGCCTCGGCGTTCATGGCCCTCGGCGTCTGGTTCACGTTCGACTTCCGAGTACTCGGGCTGGACGCCGCCGTGCACTTGCTCCCGATCGCCGTCGTCGCGGTCGCGTACACGGGACCGCTGGCGAGCACGCTCGGCGGCCGCACGCGGACACGCACGGTCGTGGCGCTCACCGTCCTCGCGCTCGCCTTCCTCATCCCGAGCGTCGGCTGGATGACACGTTTTCTGTCGCTCCTCGGCACCGACCTATTCTTCCGCGAGGTACTCCTGATCGGTGCGGACTACAGCACGCTCTACTACACCGGGCAGCCCACACCGACGCTCTATGCTCTGGTTGTCGTACTCGGCATGTTGCTCCTGGCAGGCGTCGGCCGGCTCGTCGGCCGCGGCGCGCTGGCGCCGATGCTTCCGTTGGCCGGCGCCGCGGTCGGGGCGTTGGCACTGTCGTTGCTGCTGAAGCGCTACATGTTGATGCCCGAAGGAGTCCGCGCATCGCTGATCTTCGAGGTGGAGAACGCGCTCTTCTGGCTGGTACCACTCGCGCACCTCGGCGCGCTCGCTTTTCTCGTGCGGCGCATGCGCGGAGAGAGCGGCCTGCACGCCGAACGTGACGCACCGATCGCGTTCAGCGCGCTGGCGATCATCACTCCGCTCGCCATCGGCATGTACCTGCAACTCTACCCGCGCAGCGACTTCATGCACCAGATCACCGCGGCGCCGTTGTCGCTCGTCGTCGGCGTCGCACTCCTCGATCGCGTGCTCGGATGGTGGGAACGCGGACGCTGGCCGAGCGCGCTCGCTGGACGGCGCTTCGTACGCGGCGCGCTGGCGGTGGCCGTCGGCATCGTCGTCATCGCCAAACTCAGCCAGACTCTCAGCGGCCCCCTCCAGATCTGGTTCGCCGCCGAACCCGAGGGCACGCGTTCCGTAGCAATCCCGGTGGGGCTCGAGCCGGGAGCCGACGACGATCTGGAGGCGCTGCAACGCGCGGCCCAGTTCATCCACGCCCACACTGACGCAGACGACCGAATCTGGTCATTCCCTGCCACGAGCGGGATACTGTTCGCCGCGGATCGCGCGAATCCCCTGGCGCACGACTACTGGTTCCCAGGCCGGCCCAATCACGAGGACGAAACCGTCATGCTGGCCCGCCTGCGCGCCGATCTTCCGCCTTTCATCGTCACACTCAACAGCGGCTGGACGTTCTTCCAAGGCGCCCCCGCGTATTTCGCCGCGGCCCGCGCGTTGGCGGTGGCGCACTACCATCTTGCGGCGCGCTTCGGTCGCTTCGATGTGCTCGCCCGCACTGGGGTGGCCCCCGAAGGCGTCACCACGCACTTTCAGCCGACCGGAACCATCGCCGACACGATGGAACCGCAGCTCGCGCGACGCCGCCAAGCCACCCGCCGATGGATGGCGGCACTCACACCAACCGAAGCGACGACTGCCGAGATCCCCGAAGATCCAGTCCGCGCCGTGCTGCTGCTACGTGGACTCCGCGATGGGGGCGACATGCGCGCCGGCGGATGGGCGATCGCCGGCTACGCCAGCCCCCGTCCCCAGGTACGGCAAGCGGCCCGGGCAGCGATGGCCGCGCTGGTCGACGATCTCACGGTGCGCCAACTACGCTGGGCCAACGACTTCGACCCGAGCACCCTGGAGCCCTTCCTCCGACCGCACCTACGCGCGGCGCGGAGAATCCTTCAGGATGCGCCAGAAGATCCGGTAGCCGCACGGTTCGCCCACGCCGCGATAGCGATCGCCGCGGGCGATGCTCCCCGCGATCCGCCCGGACGCTAGCCGACCAAGACGCCGGCCTCGCAGAGACGCGGCAGCCCAGCGTCCTTCTCTGACACCGATGGTTCGGCCGTGGGCCACGCGATACCGAGGTCGGGATCGCTCCAGAGCACACCGACCTCATCCTCACGATCGTAGGGAGTCGTACACTTGTACGCGATCACAGCCTCGGCGCTGGTCACACAGAAGCCGTGGACGAATCCCGGCGGCACGTAGATCTGAAGGAAATTCTCCGCGGAGAGGGTGACCGCGACCCACTGACCGTAGGTCGGCGACGCCGGACGCACGTCAACGGCGACGTCGTAGATCTCGCCAGCAAGCACGCGCACGAGCTTGCCTTGCGCATTCCGCCGCTGCGCGTGCAATCCACGCAACACGCCACGCACGGACCGCGACTCGTTGTCCTGCACGAACGGTCCGGCCACACCGGCGTCACGATAACGCTGCTCCTGATACGTCTCGACGAAATATCCGCGAGAATCACGATACACGTCGGGCTCAATGATGACGACGTCGGGGATGCGACTCGGACGAACCTGCACGTTTCGGGCCTCCTGATGCGGGCCCTGACCGGGCACCGTCGCCTTTTCTCTAGCTGATTCCTCGGCATGGGGCGAGGCATACGACTTACGAACGATATCGATGGACGTACACGTCGCCTATGCGCTTGCACCTTTGTCGGCAACGGGATAATTCGCATCCGGGTTCGGCCGCTAGTCCATAGCCGTACCTATTCATTTATACTTTAGGAGGTCACACATGCCGGCTCGCAAAACGAAGCGGCCAAGCGCCAAACGAACGCCCACCAAACGCAAGACGAAAGCGACGTCGCGAAAGCCACGCGTGGGAGCAAAAGACGACGGCAATCCGCTGGCCGAACTGCGACGCCAGGCACAAACCGTCATCAAACAACTGCAACAGGTTGGATGGCAACGCATCAACGCCATCGAGCGACAGATCGAGGGGCTCAATCGCCAGCGCCAGTCGTTGGTGAACGAACTCAGCTCCGTCGTCCGCGGTGTTAGTGGCGTTGCGCGAGGCGGCTCGGCGGGCGCACGACGGACAGCGGCTGGCACCCGACGCCGTGGAGGCAGCCGGACGCGCGTCGATTGGGACAAGGTCTATACGAAGCTTCCGCGGGGTTCTTTCCAGGCCGGTGACGTACGGCGGCTCGTCCCAGGCGTGGCGGGCGGCACGCTCTCGCAAAGACTGACCGCCTGGGTGAAAGCCAAGAAGCTCCGCCGAACGGGGTCCCGACGCGGCACGCGCTACACCCGCACCTAAGGGTCCGCTGGGAGCGGCAAACACGCCTCCGCCGCTCCCAGCTCCCCAAAGCACAGCGCCTTCCAGATAGATTCGACTACCCCCCAGAACCCGGTTGACACCCCAGGGGGGCCTCCCTAAGCTTGCCCTCGCAACTTCCGACTCTCGCCAACCCCTAGACCTGCGAGGCCCAGCCCATGCGAATGATTCTCCCGACGCAGCGCGATCGGCTGCGCGTCGACTCTGCCCTCCGCGCATTCTTCACCTCATACCGCGAGGCCGACTTTCGCCGTGCCATCCGTACCGTATGTGGTTTCTACAATCTAAAGATGCCGACCGTTGAATGGTTCGAGTATCTCGATTGGGGAAAAGGCGCCGGGCGGACGTTCGACAATGGGTGCATTCATCTCGTCCATCCCGAGAACTGGAAGAAGGGTCGCAAGTACAATTCAATGAAGCAATGGGTGCTCACCGTCCATCACGAGATGGGACATTACCTCTTATGGACCGACGCCGAACGCAAAGCTGATATCTTCGCCGCAGGCATGATGCAGGGTACGAACCATACCGCACCCCGCGCTCGCCCAACTACTCGCGTCCGCCTCACCGGCTCCCGACAAACCGCCGGAGGCCGCTCGTCCCGCTAGCCAGCAAAACATCCAGGCCCGGACCAACGCGCTTCCAGCCGAGTCCCTAAAACCACCAACACCCCATCGCGAACGTAGCGCGTGCGCCGCGGCACACGCGCTAGACGACCAGGTCTTCGCCGCCGTTGATTTCTAGCACGGTGCCCGTGATCCACTGCGCCTCGTCGGTCGCGAGAAGCCCGACGACGCGCGCGACATCGTCGGTTGTGGTCATGCGGCCACTCGGGTTGCGCTGCGTCACCTGCTCCGCCATCCACTCGCTCCCGGGAATCTTCCGAAAAGCGGGGGTGTCGGTCACGCCAGCGCGGAGGGCATTCACGGTCACGCCGCCGCCACCGAGCTCGACCGCAAGCTGGCGCACATGCGCCTCGAGCGCAGCCTTGGCCGCCGAAACTGCCCCGTACCCGGGCAAGACCCGCGTCGAGCCGGCGCTCGTCATGGCCAGCACGCGGCTCCCCGTCGTCAACAAGCTCCTGGCGACGGCATCCTGCACCCAGTAGACCAAGCTGTGCGCCATCACGTTCAGCGTCATCTCCAGCTGCGCGGGAGTCGCCCATTGCGACGGTTCACCGCTCACCAACGGCGTCAGACTACCGAACGCGAGCGAGTGCATGAGCACGCGCACGCGGCCACCACCGTCCTCGGCAATTCGTGCGGCGAGTGCGTCGAGGACCCGGCGCCGCTTCTCATGATCCGCCGCATTGGTGTTGAAAAACAGCGCCGTCCGCCCCTCGGCCTCGATAGCGGCCGTGATCTCGCTTACATGCGCCATTCCCGCGCGCCGATCGAGATGCACACCGCAGATGTCGAATCCGCGCCGGGCGAGGTCCCGCGCTGCCGCCTCACCGAATCCGCTCGAGGCGCCGAGAATCAACGCCCATTGACGCTCGTCGCCGTCCGCCATCGGCCGCAGAAACTAGTGGAAGGGCGGCTGACCGGCAAGCCGTTCTGCCGACGCCACGAGGATGGGCACACCTGCCCGGCTTTCCTTGCCTTTCAGAACCTTGCCTTGTAAGGGTTCCGAGCATGCCGGACGACCGCCCTAGCGAAGATTCTCTGCGAACGACGGGTCGGAAGATGTGCTCGCACAGGCGGCCACTCGTGGCGCATTACCTCAGCGTCCAGCAGCCCCAAGCGGTTTAGTCCACCGGAGCGTTGGCTCCGCATATGTAGGGAGGCGGTATGACAGAGGCTGGACACGAGGCAGAAGAGATCAAAGAAACCATATGGCAGTACACCCAGTACGTCGTGATCCTGCTGGCATGCGTCGGTACCGGCGTGTTCATCGGATGGACCATGTGGGGTGATGCCTCCGTTCTCCGACGAGATCTGAACGCCGCCACGGAGCAGGTACACGCGCTCAAGAACCAGCGTGAAAACGTCAGTAGCAAGCTCGCGCTCATGACGCGCGAGTACGAGACCTGCCAACAGAAGTTGAGCGAACAGTAGTCAGCCGGCAAGCACCTGACCGGGGCCGCGATCCACGATCGTCAGACCGGGGCCGCGGCCCAGCATCGCCAAGCCGGGCGCAGCCCTGCATCAAGAGGCAGAGCCGGTAAGACTCAGGACTCGTCGTCGTCCTTCTGCTCTGCCTCCTCTGCGAGCTGGCGCTTCCAATCGAGCATCCGCGCCTTCGCGCCCTCGGCCTCGGCCTCAGCGATCATGCCCTTCCGCTGGTAGAACATCGAGAGACTCGTGTGCGCGAGGGTCTCCTCCGGGGCGAGTTCGGCGAACTTCTTGCCCCAGACGATCGCTTCGTCGAACATCTCTTTGTCGGCGTAGGCCAAGGCGATGCCCTGGATGGCATCGATGAATACCGGGTCGATCTCGAGAGCTTCCTGGTAAGCGGCAATCGCTTGATCGAGCTCACCGTCGGCAAGATGATCTACAGCGCGGTCGAAACACTCATCTTTGGTTGCCATGGCGGCTGGAAGCGTAACCGATCGCCCTGACCCGAACAAGCCACCACCGACCTCGGCGGCCACGTTGACACCGCCCGAACGGGTTTCTATCGTCTCCACAATCGGCTTCCCGTTGATCGCCCGCACTTGCCTTCGCGAGAGACCCACAACCCCACGTCCAACGACCAGCCTGACTTCGTCGCCCTCATGCCAATAGCTCTCAGCAACCATCTCGCGACCGTTCGCCAATCGCACGCGCACTGAGGACGCTACGGTGAGAGAGGGAACACCCGCAATGAGCAACACAGAAATAGGCACCCGCATTCGGCGGTATATCGCTGACCACACGACCGGTGATTTTGGCGAGCTGGCGCTCGCGGCGCACCACTATCAGTACGCACGGAACGACGCGTACCGACGCTTCGTAGATCGCCAGGAGGGCCCAGCCCCGCAGCGATGGGAGGAAATCCCGGCGGTCCCAGCGTTTGCCTTCAAAGAAGCGGACCTCGCAAGCGCACCAGCCGCCGACGTGTTCCTGAGCAGCGGCACTACACAGGGGCCGACGCGACGGGCCCGACATCACGTTCCGGACCTCACGCTGTACCATCACGCCGCGCTCACGGGCTTTCAGCGGGCCGTCTTACCGTCCGGGCAGCGGCGCCCGTTTCTGGTGGCGGCCCCCGAACGCCGCTCACATCCGATGTCATCGCTCGGCGCGATGGTCACCTGGCTTCGCGAGGCCCACGATAGCGGCACCGAGCCGTCTTTCTTGGTCGAAGGGGCGGTCAATTGCGAGCGATTCGCCAGCGTCCTCGATGCACTCGATCCCAACCAACCGATCCTGGTGCTCGCCGTCACCGCGGCCCTGCTCCAGCTTGCCGACTACGCCGACCCGCGCGGCCGGTCGTGGACGCTGCCCTCGGGAAGCCTCGTGGTCGACACCGGCGGATGCAAAGGCTACGCGGAGAATCTCGAGCGCGCGGCGATTCTGGCCCGCTATCGAACCTTGCTCGGCGTCGAGAGCTCCGCGGTGATCAACGAGTACGGCATGACCGAAATGTGCTCCCAACTCTATGCGCGTGACGCGAAAGCACACCGCCCTCCACCGTGGGTCCGCTCCCGCGTCTTCGATCCCGCCACGGGGACGGAGGCGGCACCTGGGCAGGTCGGCATCTTACGGCACCTCGATCTCGCGAACCTCGGGTCGGTCGTGTGCGTACAAACAGAGGACATCGGACGGCGAACGGAGACGGGCGTCGAAGTCCTTGGACGAGTTGCCGGCGCAGAGCCGCGTGGCTGCTCGCTGCTCCTCGCCTCGTGATGAGTACGCCCGTCTCGGCCTATCACCTCCCTCGTGGGGTCGCCCGACCACCATCGCGGCGCATCCCCTGGAGATCGACCCACGGAACCGCCGCCCCGGCGACCGTCGGCGAGGCGACACTGGTGGCCGCCGGCTTGGAGCTACCCGAGCTGTCGCCCGCCGCCATCACCGATGTGGCAGACCGACTGCGCGCCGCCGGAGCGGATCTCCGCCTCGTCCCGGTGGAGGAGCGCATCGCCGTCATCGATCGCGTCGCCGCACGTTGGTTGAGTCCCGACTTCCCGCTCCGCCGTCTCGCGGTCGAACGACTCCCCCTCGTGACGGGCTATCCGGCGCGTGTTGTCAGCCAAGCCCTCGACAACCTCTGGGGCGCACTTCGCGCCAGCGAGCTGCAGGGAACCGTGCGCGCGGAGTTCAGCGACGTCCGTAGTCCATCAGGCCTGGCCCTCCACATCCTCTCCGGCAACGTTCCGGGATCCGGCGTCTTCGGGCTGATCGCGGCGCTTCTTGCGGGTGTGCCGAGCCTCGTCAAAACCGCCCGCCGCGAGCCTCTCCTTCCGGCACTGATCGCGGGCTCACTTGCGGACGAAGACGCGCGCCTCGGCGCCGCGTTGGCCGTGACGCCCTGGACCGGGGGCGATGCGGGACTCGACGGTGCCGCCATTGCGGCCGCCGACCTCGTCCTCGCCTACGGTCGCAGCGAGAGCCTGGCCGAGATCGCCGCCCACGAGCCCACGCGATTGCTGTCTTTCGGACCGCGCGTGAGTGTCGGGCTGATCGCGGGTGAAGCCCTCGATCGGCATACGGCGGCGACCTGCGCAATGCAGGTGGCCCTCTTCGACCAACAGGGCTGTCTGTCCCCACAAATCCTTTTCGTCGAGGATACCAGCGCGACTCCACGTTTCGTCGAGGCCGTCCTCGCCGAGCTCGGGCGGCTCGAGACCACGCTGCCACGCGCACCGCTCTCGCTTGCCGAGACGACCGCCAGTTGGCGGCACCTCGAGCGCGCGCGCTGGCGCGCGCAGGAAGGCGAAGCCCTCAGCGTTCACGCAGGTCCGAGCGGCGGCTTCAGCATCGTCTGCGATCGCAGTGGTACCGTCCCGACGAGCCCGCTGAATCGCCATGTGGTGATCGTGCCCATCCTTCATCTCGGTGCGGCCGAGCAGACCCTCTCGCAGATCGCGAGCTGCGTAGAAGCCGTCGGCTATGCCGGTCCCACCGCCCGCCTGTCCGAGGCCGTGGCCGTGGCCACCGCGTGCGCCGCGCCGCGACTCTGCCCGCTCGACCGTATGCAACAGCCACCCTTCGCGTGGCGCCAGAGTGGGCATGATCGATTGGCCTGTTTCGGCGCCTCAGCCACACCGGCGTCGGCGCCCGCGCCCCGGATGGCGACATCGGCAGCATGACGAGGGCGCGTCCGGGGCCTGGCGCGCGCGCGGCGGCACGAGCACTCACGGACACGTTTCGGCAACACGTCGCGCAAACGTCGGCGGACCCTCTCGGCATCGTCGTCGCGCGCGCGCGCGGCTCGTGGATCGTCGACGTCCACGGCCGACGCTACCTCGATCTCCTGAGCGGCATGGGGGTGTCCAATCTCGGCCACGGCAATGCCGCCGTCCGACGCGCATGCCGAGCGCAGTTGGACCGCTATCTCCACGTCATGGTGTACGGCGAGTTCGTCCTCGCCGCACAGGTGCAACTCGCCGACCAGCTGACCACACTTGCCGGTCATCCCTTCGAACAGGCGTACTTCACCAACAGCGGGGCCGAAGCCATCGAGGGCGCCCTGAAGACCGCGCGGAAACACACCAAGCGCGCGGGCCTGGTGGCCTTCGATCTCGGGTTTCACGGCGACACCCTCGGAGCGCTCTCCCTTGGTGGCAACCCCCGCTATCGGGATCCCTTCCTGCCCCTCTTACCGCACACGACGATCCTTCCATGGTGCGACGCTGAGGCCCTCCGCGGGATCGATCGCCGCACCGCCGCGGTCGTCATCGAGCCCGTACAGGCAGAGGGCGGCGTGCGGACCGCTGATCCAGCCTTTCTCCGGCTGCTCCGGGATCGTTGCACGCAGGTCGGCGCGCTCCTGATCTTCGACGAGGTCGTCACAGGACTCGGCCGTACCGGCACGCTCTTCGCCTTCGAACAATCGGGCATCCGACCAGATCTGTTGGTCCTGGCAAAAGCGTTGGGCGGCGGACTTCCGCTCGGCGCGTTTCTCGGCTCCCGCACGGTACTCGGAACCCTGGCGCGAAACCCTCCCCTGGGTCACGTGACGACGTTCGGGGGCCATCCACTCTCATGTGCCGCGGCCGTGGCCGCACTCGAGGTGCTCACGAGCCGCCGCCTGGTCGCACGAGCCGCCGCGCGGGGTCGGACCTTCCTGGCTGGCCTCCAGCAGCTGCAACAGGCGCATCCGGTGATCCGCGCGGTCCGCGGCGTCGGCCTCCTCCTCGCCATCGAGTTCCGCAGCCCGCGGGCAACGCGACGGTTCGCGGCGGCCTGCCTCGCGCGCGGTCTCATCCTGAACTGGACGCTGCACCGCGACACGGTGGTCCGGCTGGCGCCGCCACTCACGATCTCACCCGCCGAGATTCGACACGCCCTCGACGCCCTCGACAGCGCATTGCGGTCGCTGCGAACCTCGACCTGACGCCTAATTCAGCTCTCCAACTTCGAGAACAGATAGGCTTCGATGAAGCCGTCGAGATCTCCATCGAGGACATCATCGGCTTTGCCGGTCTCGAACGCGGTGCGATGGTCCTTCACCATGCGATAGGGATGCAGCACGTAGGAGCGAATCTGGCTCCCGAACCCGATCTCTTTCTTGTTCTTGGCGAACTCATCGTGCCGCTCGCGTTGTTTCTGCAGTTCGAGTTCGTACAAGCGCGCGCGGAGCACCTTCATCGCCATGGCGCGGTTCTTGTGCTGGGAACGCTCGTTCTGGCACGCCACGACGATGCCCGTTGGCAAGTGGGTCAGCCGGACGGCAGAGTCAGTCTTGTTCACGTGCTGCCCGCCAGCTCCGCTCGAGCGGTAGGTATCGACGCGCAGATCTGACTCGTCGACCTCGACCTCGACGTCGTCCTCGATCTCGGGGTAGACGAACGCCGACGCGAATGAGGTATGGCGTCGCGCGTTGGCATCGAACGGCGAGATACGGACCAAGCGATGGATGCCCGCCTCGGCACGCAGATAACCGTAGGCGAAGGAGCCGCGCAGAATCACGGTCGCGCTCTTGATTCCCCCACCCTCACCTTCCTGTTGCTCGATCAACTCGACGCTGTACCCCTTGCGCTCGCCCCACCGGAGATACATGCGCAACAACATCTCGGCCCAGTCCTGCGCTTCGAGCCCCCCGGCACCGGGATGAATGTTCAGGATGGCGTTGCCGGAATCGTGCTCGCCGCCGAGCATCTGCCTCATTTCGAGGGCGGTGATCCCCTGCGTACTGCTCGCCTCTTTCGCAACGCCTTCGGCGAGCGCCTCCTCGTCCCCTTCCTGCGCAAGTTCGAGGAATACGAGTGCGTCGTCGAGCTCGGTTCGCTGCGTCCGCCACTCATCAAGGATCGCGAGGAGCTGCGACCGCTCTTTCTGGACCTTCTGGGCGGCCTCGTTGTCGTTCCAGAAGGCCGGCGCCTGGATCAGCGTGTCGAGTTCTGCGAGCCGCGCGGTCGTCCCAGGGATGTCAAAGATGCCCCCTGAGCGTCTCCAGGCGGCCCTCAAGACCCGCCAGACGCTCTTTCAACTCCCCCGGGGTGATCGTCGGTTCGCTCGTGCTCATGATACCTGCCTCCGCATCCGGAATACGACGGGACCGACCAGCCCGAGTGCCACGACCAGCATGACGCAGGTAGCGACGAACACATCGCCATACTGCGCGTACACCGTCGGCGCGTCGACCCATCGAACGGTATCGACCCGCCACGCGGTCTCGAAAAGATCCGTCCGCCAGCGAATCGTGCCGTCGATTTCGACCATAGCAGAGAACCCGGTATTCGCCACGCGCACGAGCGGCATCCGGTTCTCCACGGCTCGCAGGGTTCCCATCGCGAGGTGTTGGTGGGGAGCCGACGTCCGTCCGAACCAGGCGTCGTTGGTGATGTTGACGAGGAAGTCGGCGCCTCCGTACGCGAACCGCCGCGTCAAGTCAGGGAAAATGCCCTCGTAGCAGATCAGGATTCCGAAGCCGCCATATGGGGTGGTGGCCACGACCGCCTCGCGACCGGGCCGAAAGTCGCCGACCCCCTCGACGATCTTGTGCACGAAGTAGTACACGTCCGCGAGCGGCACGAACTCGCCAAACGGAACCAACTTGATCTTGTCGTACGACTGTTCGTCCCCGGCGGGCGCCACGACATACGCACGGTTGTGGAGCACCGGCTCGCCCTCGTCGTAGCCGTAGGCCGCGCTCCCGAACACCAGCCATACGTCGAGCCGGCGCGCCAACGTGCGGATCCTCTCCCGCAGCTCGCCCTCGTTCTGAAAGAAGATGGGCGCCGCCGCCTCCGGCCAGACTACGATCTTGGCTCCGGCAGCGACCGCCTGCTCCGTCAACGACGCGTAGTGCTCAATGGTGCTCTCCTGATACGCCGGATCCCACTTCACGTCTTGGGGAATATTGCCCTGAACCAGGCCGACGCGAACTTCGCCTGCCGTCGGCAACGCATGGAGTGCCTGCACCCGCGCGTACCCCCATCCAACGCACAGCATCAGGAGCGCGGCCACCGCGGCGAGCGGACCGACACGCGGCGCCTCCCCATCACGCGAGCGGCGTACCGCCTGATAGACGATGACGTTCACGAGCACGATCAGCGCCGCGATACCGTGCACGCCGGTAAACTCGGCGAACTGAATCAGGTGTCGGCTGCGCCACTGCGAATAGCCGAGGCCGACCCATGGGAATCCACCGAGAATCCATCCACGGACCCATTCGAGCGCGACCCAGAGCGGCGGCGCGGCCAACGCGAGCGGAATGCGGTACCGACTCGCGTACGCACAGCCCCAGACGAACGTGGCGGGAAAGCATCCCAGGAACGCGCACATAAGGACCAGAGGCCCGACGGCGATGAGTGGTGACAGCGCCGTGTAGTGACTGATCGTGAATACGATCCAGTAGAGGGTGCCCAAGAAGAACGCGAAGCCGCCAAGCCAACCCATCCGGAACGCACGCCCGAGGCTACCGCCAAGCCCGACCCACAGCAGCGGCACCAGAGCGATCCATGCGAGCGGGCTCCAGTCGAACGACGGAAACGCCAGCGCAAGCGCGGCACCACCGAGCACGGCGACGACACTCCGCGACCCCGCCGACATATCGGAACCCACCGGCTGGGCGAGGCGTTCCGCCGGCACCATGGAATCGGCCCCGGCCACGCTATCCGGGTGGAATGCCGGGTCGGATGCCGGGTCCGACGGATGCGTAGGCTCCCCCGTCATCGTCCGCCGCCCACGCTCCGACGACGCGTCCGGCTTTCCGAAGTCCGTCCTGTCCGCCTCACGACCCCCAACGGCGTAGCGAGCGCCGGCAGCGCCGCGCGCACCTCGCGTGCGCGGCGTGCCATGCGACGCTCTTCCGCGGGCGAGATCTCGTGGTCGTAGCCTACGAGATGCAGAATGCCGTGGATCAACAACGCATCGAGTCGTGCGGCCAGCGCGCAATGGCTCTCACGTGCTTGCCGCGTCGCGGTGTCGATCGAGATGACCACATCACCGAGCGGTGCGTGCGGAAACTGCGGCATCGCCGGGAGCCCGCCACTCTCGTCGAGGGCGAAGGCCAGGACGTCGGTTGGACGGTTCCGCCGCCGATACCGGCGGTTCAGCGATTGCATCTCGTCGTCGCCAACGAGCGAGAGACTCAATTCACGGCGACCGAGACGGAGTACGCGCAGCACGTGCCGTCCGCGCGTGGCCACATATCCCTGCCAGCGATCACCTGCCGGGCTACGGGAGGACGCCGCTACCGGCATTGCGCGGTCAGGATTCGCTCTGCTCTGACGAGCGCTCGGCGCGATCGTAGGCGGTGATGATGTCCTGAACGAGGGGGTGACGCACCACATCGCGCTCGGAGAACTGGACGAACTCGATCCCGTCGATGTCGCGTACGATGCGCTGCGCTTCCTTGAGGCCGGACACCTTTCCCGAAGGCAGATCGGTCTGTGTAATGTCGCCCGTGATGATGGCTTTCGACCCGTAACCGAGGCGCGTCAGAAACATCTTCATCTGCTCGGGCGTCGTATTCTGCGCCTCGTCGAGAATGACGAACGAGTCGTTCAGTGTGCGTCCACGCATGAAAGCGAGCGGCGCGACCTCGATCGTGCCGCGATCGAGCATCTTCTGCGCGCGATCGAAATCGACCATGTCGTGCAAGGCGTCGTACAGGGGGCGGAGGTAGGGATTGACCTTCTCCGCCAGATCACCGGGAAGAAACCCCAACTTCTCGCCGGCCTCGACCGCGGGCCGCGTGAGAATGATGCGATTGAAACTTTGCTTCAACACCTCGGCCACGCCCATGGCCATCGCCAAGTAGGTTTTCCCCGTGCCCGCGGGGCCGATCGCGAACACGATGTCGTGATGGCGGATGGCCTCGATGTAGGCCTTCTGAATCACGCTCTTAGGCGTAATTACGCGCTTGTTGGCCGGAATGTAGATGGTGTCGAGAAAGATGTCGCGAAGGTTGGCGTTGTGATCGCTCGACAGAATGCGGAGCGCGTAATTGACGTCGCTGGCGTAGACCGGATAGCTCCGCTCGATCACGCCGTAGAGCTGCGTGAGCACATTGGAAGCGAGCTCGCACTCGACGTCGTCGCCGGCAATCGACAGCGTCTTGTCCGACACGCCGATCCGCACGCTCAGGAACGCCTCGATGACCTTCAAGTGCTCGTCTTGATGGCCGCAGAGATCGTTCAAGGTACCGTGATCGCGGAATTCCAGTCGCAACACGCCGGGGGCGGCCTCCGCGGCCGGCGTCCGCGGCTCGGGCGTGATCGCCGCCGACACCCGCGCGCGATCTCTGGCACTCATTCAACCAACTCGTAGACCTTCGCGAGGGCCTCGTCGAGACGCCCTGGATCCTTGCCGCCCGCCTGCGCGAAATCCGGGCGGCCGCCTCCGCCGCCCCCAACGAGCGGGGCGATCTGTTTGATCAGATTTCCCGCGTGGACGCGTTTCACGAGCTCCTTGCTGACAGCCGCAATCAAGGTGACCTTGGCGCCGTCGGTCGTTCCCAGGGCGATGACGCTCGGCGCGAGCTTCTCCTTCAGGCGATCCACCAGCTCGCGCAGGGCCTTATCATCGAGATCGTCGACGCGTGCCGCGAGGACTTGAAACCCGTCGACCTGCCGGGCCTGCGCCGCCAGATCGCCGCTCTGGGCCCCGGCCCGGTCGCGCTGCAGTTTCGCGAGCTTCTTCTCCATCTCGCGCTGCTCGGCGAGCAACTTCTCGAGACGATCGACGGCGTCGTCGTCCGACGCCCGCAGCGTCTCGCGAATCTGCCGCAAGTAGTGCTCGCGCTGCTGGATCCAGGCCAGCGCACCAGGACCCGAGGCGGCCTCGACCCGGCGCACGCCGGCCGCCACGCCGGTCTCCCCGTGAAACTTGAACAACCCGATGTCGCCCGTCCGGACCACGTGAGACCCGCCGCACAGCTCGAGCGAGAAGGCGCCCATCTGCACGATACGGACGCGGTCGCCGTACTTGTCGCCGAAGAACGCGAGCGCCCCGCGCTTCATCGCCTCGTCGAACGAGAGCTCTTCGCTGACGCACTCGACGTTGGCGCGAATGCGCACGTTGACCTCGTCTTCGATCGCCTTCAGCTGCGCGTCGTCGACCGGCTTCGTGTGATTGAAGTCGAAGCGCAGACGATCCGCCGCAACCAACGAGCCCGCCTGACGCACATGCTCGCCGAGCTGCACGCGAAGCACCCCGTGCAACAGGTGTGTCACCGAATGATTCAAACGGATGGCCGCGCGCCGAGACGCGTCGATGGTGAGCCGCAGGGTGTCGCCCGGCGCGATCCCACCGCGGACGACGACCACGCGATGAACCGTGAGATCGGGCTGCGGTCGCAAGGTGTCGATGACTTCGAGAAGATCGCCGCGCTCGGTCGTGAGGGTGCCGACGTCGCCGACCTGGCCACCCGACTCGCCGTAGAAGGGTGTCTCCTCGGTGACGAGCTCGGCCGTCTCGCCCTCGCGAATCCCTCCAGGGCGCTCTTCCCCCTTCACCGACAGCGTCGTCACCGGCGACTCCCATTCCGTGATGCGGTCGCCGACGAAGCGTGAGCGACGCCCGTCGGCGGATGCATCGAGTGTCACGAACTTCTTGGCGCCGCGACCACGAGCCCGCTGCGCCTCCATCATGCGCGCAAAGCCGGCATCGTCGACTCCGAGCCCACGACTCCGCATAATGTCTTCGGTCAAATCGAGCGGAAATCCGTAGGTATCGTAGAGCCGAAACGCGACCTCGCCAGAAAGAGCCCCGCCAGACCCGAGCTTGGCGACTTCTGCTTCGAGCAGACTCAGCCCCTTGTCGAGCGTCTCCGCGAAACGGCTCTCCTCAGTCCGGACGACTTCGGCGATCGATGATTGTCGTGTGCGAAGATCCGGATAGGCACCGCCAAGCGTCGTGGCCACGGTCTCGACGAGGCGCGTGAGGAACGGCCCCTCGAGACCGATCATCTTCCCATGGCGCGCCGCCCGGCGCAGGATCCGCCGCAGCACGTACCCGCGCCCCTCGTTGGAGGGCAGGACGTGGTCGGCGATCATGATGGAGACGGCACGCGCATGATCCGCGATCACGCGAAAGGAAACGTCGTCCTCGGCCCGAACCCCATATTCCCGACCGGCCAACGCCTCGGTTGCACCGATGATGCCGCGAAAGAGATCTGTATCGTAGTTGCTCGGCACGTCCTGCAGCACGGCGGTGACGCGCTCGAGGCCCATCCCCGTATCGACGTGTTTCGACGGGAGGTCGCGGAGCGAGCGATCGGCTTCGCGATTGTACTGGATGAAAACCAAGTTCCAGAGCTCGATGTAGCGAGCGCATCCGGCATTCACCGCACAGACGTGTGTTGCGTCTCCCTGCTGATCGCACGTGCCTGGACCGCGGTCGAAGTGAATCTCGGAACAGGGACCGCACGGCCCCACCTCGCCCATCTCCCAGAAGTTCTCCTCCTCGAATCGAAGGACACGTTCTTTCGGAAGATCGGTCACCCGCGCCCACTCGGCCGCGGCCTCGTCGTCGGTGGTATAGACGGTCGCGTACAACTGGGACTTCGGCAGACCCCAGACATCGGTGAGGAGTTCCCAGGCCCAGCTGATGGCCTCGGGCTTGTAGTAGTCACCGAACGACCAGTTCCCGAGCATCTCGAACAGCGTGTGGTGATAGGTGTCGCGCCCGACCTCTTCGAGGTCGTTGTGCTTGCCCGAGAGGCGCAGGCACTTTTGCGAGTCGGCAACGCGGAGCGCCGCAGGAGTCACATCGCCGAGAAAGATCTTCTTGAACTGCACCATCCCCGCATTCGTGAACATCAGGGACGGATCGCCCTCGGGGACGATTGGCGCGCTGTCGACGATGCGGTGCTCCCGCGCACGGAAGAAATCGAGAAACCCGCTTCGAATGTCACTACCGCTCGGCACGTTGGATCACCCTTCCTCCTCGAGCACCGCGTTCACCACATCCTCCGGATGACCGCGACCGACCAGAAATCGATACGCCCGGGCCCGGTCGGCCGCCGTGGTGAGAGGCAGAGCACGGAAGCGACGCGCGAGAGCGCGCCGGGCGAGATCGACCGGACGACGGTCCTCCAGCACTGCCGCAATGGCACGCGTCACGACGGTATCGGCCACTCCGCGAAGAGTCAATTCGTGCCGTACGCGAAGCTCGCCATGCCCTCGTTCCAGCAGGAGCTCTTCGGCGCGCCGGTGCGCCAGTACCGTATCGTCGACGTAGCGGCGCTCGGTCAGGAAGACCAGTGTGTCAGCGACGACCGCATCGGCGAACCCGCGGGTGCGTAGCCGGGACTCAACCTCGCTCGCCGAGCGTGGGGCTCGGGCGAGCCAGCGACAGGCTTCATCCTGCGCCGAGGCCTGCAGCGCCTCCGCGGAAGGGTCAGAAACGCGCGATCTTGAAACCCGCCGATTCACTGTCATCGGCCTCGTCGGTCTTGTCGAACTGGTCCCAACGCGCATCGCTGGTGGAGCCGATACCGCGGACCTTGAGGGCGAAATCGTCGGGGTTCGTCGCCTGCGCGAGCGCCTCGTCGTACGTGATGAAGTCGCCCCGGTAGAGGCCCATGAGCGACTGATCGAACGTCTGCATGCCGTAGGTGGCATGACCACGCGCGATTGCGTCGGTGATCTCGTGGGTCTTTTCCTTGATCGCAATACATTCGCGAATGAGCGCCGTCGAAAGCAACACTTCGACCGCCGGCACCATGCCGTTCCCGTCGGCCCGCCGCACGAGACGCTGGCTGACGATACCACGGATGATCGACGAGAGGATCAGTCGCATCTGATCGCGTTGATGCTCGGGGAACGCCGAAATCGCGCGGGTGATGGTCTCGCGAGCGTCCAGCGTATGCAGTGTGCTCATCACGAGGTGACCCGTCTCGGCGGCAAGAATGGCCGTCTCGATGGTCTCCAGGTCGCGCATCTCGCCAACCAGAATGACGTCGGGATCCTGCCGGAGCGCACCGCGCAGCGACTCTGGAAAACTCCGGGCGTCGTAGCCGATCTCGCGTTGGTTGATGATGCACTTGTTGTCGGAATGCGTGTACTCGATCGGGTCTTCGATGGTGATGATGTGCCGGTCGTGGCGCTGATTGATGTGATTGATCATCGCGGCCAGGGTCGTACTCTTGCCGCTCCCCGTGGTGCCGGTGACCAGAATCAATCCGCGATGCTCGAGCGCGATCTGTTCGACGATCTGCGGCAGATGCAGATCGGTGATCGACTTCACCTGCGGTGGAATCAACCGCAGCGCGATGCTGATCTCCCCCCGCTGTCGGAAGATGTTGACGCGGAACCGGCCCGAGCCCGCCAGCGCGTAGGAGAGATCGGCCTGGAGGCGTTCGGTCAGCTGGGCGCGATGGTAATCATCGAGCAGGATCTCGAGGAAGCCAGACATCGACTCCGAAGTGAGCGTAGGCGCGCCCGCGAGGGGCTCGAGCTTCCCGTGCGTTCGGAGCATCGGCGGGACGCCGACCTTGAGATGGATGTCCGATGCCTCGACCTTGCAGGCGTGTTCGAGAATCTTATCAAACTCCATACGGCTCGCTGCTCCAGGTGCGGCGTCATGGGCTATTCCGCACTGCCATTGCTGCCATTATCCTGCGCTACGATGAGGCCGAACTTCTCTCGAACGGCCTGCTCTATGGCATCGGCAGTTTCTGGATTTCCCTTGAGGAATTCTTTCGTATTCTCTCGCCCCTGGCCTATCCGCTCGCCCTTACAGGAGTACCAGGACCCACTCTTCTCGACGATGCCCATTTCGACACCCATGTCGACGAGCTCGCCCTCGCGCGAAATGCCGAGCCCGTAGACGATATCGAACTCGGCCTCCCGAAACGGTGGCGCGACCTTGTTCTTGACGACCTTCACACGGGTGCGACTTCCGACGATCTGATCACCTTGCTTGATGGCCGCGATCCGCCGAATGTCGAGCCGCACCGATGAATAGAATTTGAGCGCGTTGCCGCCCGTGGTCGTCTCCGGATTGCCGAACATGACGCCGATCTTCATCCGAATTTGATTGATGAAGATGACGATTGTGTTCGACTTCGAGATCGTGCCGGTGAGCTTCCGGAGCGCCTGCGACATCAGTCGTGCTTGCAGGCCCATTTGCGGATCGCCCATGTCGCCCTCGATCTCGGCACGAGGCACGAGCGCGGCCACCGAATCGACCACGAGCACGTCGATGGCGCCGCTCCGCACAAGCGTTTCAGCGATCTCGAGCGCCTGCTCGCCGTTGTCGGGCTGTGAGATGAGAAGGTCTTCCGTCTTCACGCCGAGCTTCCGCCCGTAGATGACGTCGAGCGCGTGCTCCGCATCGACGAAAGCGCAAATGCCGCCCTTACGCTGCGCTTGCGCCACCACCTGCAAGGCGAGGGTCGTCTTGCCCGACGATTCCGGACCGTAGATCTCCACCACGCGACCGCACGGCAGGCCACCCACACCGAGCGCCACATCGAGACCGAGCGAGCCTGTTGAAATGGTTTTGACGTCGCGAATCGAGGCGTTTTCCCCGAGCTTCATGATCGAGCCCTTGCCGAATTGCTTCTCGATCTGACTGACGGCGCGATCGATCGCGCGATCGCGGTTGCTCGTTTCTGTCGTGGTTCCGGCCATGGTCCTCTCCCTTTTCCTGTGTGAACTGCGGCGAAACCGCCGTTGCTCCCTGTTCTGCCCCCGCTCCGTCTCGCAATAGGCGCCGGACCGCGAGGTGAACCCCTATTTCCAACCCCTACCTACCTGGCGTCCGACGGCTCGTACATCCGAACCAGCCCCTACTGGTAGCCCTTCGAGTTGCGCTGACTGCCGTTCTCGCCAGAAGGCGAAAATTAGACGAAAGTGAAGGCGGCGTCAACGCGCCAAGACAAGATCCCGTTGGCTGGCGTAAAGCGACGCGGACCAGTGGACCTCGGGACGGAACTGGCGAGCACGTCGCCCCCTCGCCCGGGTTCTCAGGGCGGCGCAACGCCCTCTCGTCCGAATACCCAGGACCCTAGTGGGGTGTGCCTGGCACCGCCTGGACCAAGGTCGCTGCGAAAGAGAGTCAGCGTGTCAGCCGGCGAGCGCCCGAAAGCCGTGTCGCCGTCTTCGACCAACGCCCTGAGAGGCGCTGGCGCCTGGCGGCCGTCTCCCCGGGCCGCTGACCGACGCATACGGCCCAGCGTGACATGGGCGCGAAAAACGCGGGTCTCCCGTGGGAATCCATGGCTCGCACAGGCCACGTCCACGGCCGCCGCAAGTGCTCCGAGCAGGGGCGACTCGACCCCCACCCAGAAGGCGCGAGGGCGGGCGAGCGAGGGAAAGCCGCCGATCCCTCGAACATCGAGAACGAACGGCTTCCGACCGGCAGCCACGGCGGCCAGGGAGGTGCCCAGCGCCTCCAGGCGCTTCGGACTCACCCCGCCGAGGAATTTGAGCGTGACATGGAGATTCTCGGGCTTGGTCCATGCAATGCCCGTGGCATCGGCCTGAAGACGCCTGAGCAGCGCCTCGACGCCCGTCCGCCCATCACCCGCGAGCGTGATCGCCACGAAACTTCGGACATCATCCGTCCCCACGCAACGTGGCGCGATCAGCCGGGGCCGACGCTCTCCTGCTGCGGTTTCTTGGGAGCAGCGCCCTGACGTCCGATCTCCAACAGGGGGAGGCCAAGTACGTAACGACGGACCCAGTCGAGCGCGATCTGCGATGCCAGGAGCTTCACCCACTCCCGGTTGCCCCAGAGTTGGTACTGCCGGGTCACCGTCGGCGCATCCTTGGCGGCCATCCCGAAGCACACCAACCCGACGGGCTTCTCCTCCGTGCCGCCATCGGGGCCCGCGATGCCTGTGATCCCAACCGCGATATCGGTTTCGATTGCGCGCCGCGCGCCCTCCGCCATCGCACCGGCAACCTCTTGGCTGACCGCACCATGCTTCTCGAGCAGAGCCGCCGGGACGCCGAGCAGGCGCTCCTTGATGCCGTTGGCATAGGCATTGATGCCGCCACGAAAGTAGGAGGAACTCCCGGACACGTTGGTGAGACGATGTGCGACCAGCCCGCCGGTACACGACTCGCCAAACGCGACCGTCAGCCCACGCTCGCGCAGCAAACCACCGACCACGGCCTCCATGTTGGTGTCGCCCTCACCGTAGATGTGTTGACCAGCGCGCGCGTACACCTCGCGCCCGAAGGCCTCGAGCCGCGCATCGATGTCGTCACCACGCACCGTGACTCGTACCGACACTTCGGGAAAGTTGGCGCGGTACTGCCAACGCCCCTCGCCCGGAATCCCCGCCAACGCCGCATCCAGGCCCGATTCGCTGATGCCGAACGTCTGAAACGTCCGGTGCCCCACGCGCCCCGTGCCCGCCAACCCGGCGATCCAGGGGAGCACGGTCTCGGTGAGCATCGGCTTCATCTCGCGCGGCACGCCGGGCAGGACGACGATGTGGCGCGGATCGTCCGGCGTCCCAACCTGCATGCGATAACCAGGTGCCGTCCCGAGAGTGTTCGGCACGATCACCGCACCCTCGGGAATCAACGCTTGCTTCAGATTGTTCTCTGGCATCGGGCGGTTGAAGAGCCGAAACAACTCGCGAATGCGCTCCCCCACCTCCTCGTCAATCACCAACTCACGGCCGAACAAGACGCCAATGGTCTCCGTCGTCAGATCGTCCGCGGTCGGCCCAAGTCCACCCGTCGCGATGACGACATGCGCCAGCTTGCACGCCTCTGTCCACACCCACCGCAACCGATCAGGCCGATCGCCAACGGTCATCACACCAACCACATCGACCCCGATCTGCATGAGCCGGTCGGCGATAAATGTCGCGTTGGTATCGGTCGTACGACCCGTTACGAGTTCGTCTCCGGTACTGATGATGGCGGCATCGATCACGTCGGAATGCGTAGCAGGCCGGTGCGGTTCAGGCCAACGCGGGCCCAAGCTCTCCTCGCGTGCTGTGCGCCCTCCGGCCGTCGCTCGTCTACAAACAGCCGGCGCTGGGGAAGACCACAGGTGGGTCCTGCAAACCCACCATCTGACTCACGCGCGGCATGGCCACGGCGAGCATCTCCTCGCTCAGGCATTGCGCTTGGGAGCGCATCGCGTCTTCGTACTTGGCGAGTGTATCCAATGTGACCCCGGCACCAGTGTCGAGCGCTTCGACGTTGAGAGCGAACTGGGGACGTACGGCGGCGGCGTAGTCTAGGGCGCCACACTTTCCGTCGATGCTGGCAGCCAGCTTGGCCCGTGCCTTGAGAATCTTCTCCTGCTCCTTGTCACATGTCCGATCGGCCTTCGTGAGACAGGAGGCATCGCCTGGCTTGGTCTGAACGCACTTGTAGAGCTTGTCGAGACACTTGCCCTGGCCCTTCAGCTCGGCAACATCGAGTTTCAGGCCGGCCTTCGCGACCGCGTCCTGACACTTCCGCACGAGCTTGCCGAGGCCGGTCGGCTCGCCGACATCCTCGCCGGACCCACCGTGGGCACCAAGGCAGCTGAATCGATCGATGTCGGGTTGCGGCACGCCCGCCTGCGCCATCAACTCCTTGGCCCGTGGGGTATGGCGCTCGAAGAGGGTCTCGGCCTGGCACTGATACGAAGCGGCAACGCACGCAGCCACGTCATCCACGGTCTCGCCGACCGCACCCAGCTGACATTCCACCTCGAGCGATTCGTACCCGAGGCCGGCCTCGCTGCGTAGATTCTCGCCACCGATATCGCCGCACCGCTTCGCGATCTTCTGAATCAGTGCCGCCTCTTCCTTGCTGATTTTGGCGAACTCCTTCGCGCACCGGGCACCGGCCTTGACGAGACAGTCGTCACGCTTCTCGTCGACCTTCGTCTGGATGCACTTGAAGGCGCCGCCCGTGCACTTGCCGAGACTCTTGAGCGTCTTCTCGAGGAACTTGAGCGCGCGCTTGTTGATCTCGGCCTGACACTTCGTCGCCGCCTTCGCGGTCTTCTGATCGAGGAGGTGCAGGAACGCATCCGGGGTCGCGGTCGGGGTCGGCGTCACGCCCGTCGGACTCGGTGTCACCGTGGGACTCGTGGTCGGGGTCGCGGTCACCGAGGGATTCGGCGTCGCCGTCGCGGTCGGCGTGGCCACGGGAGTGAGACTGGGCGTCGGTGTCGTCGTGACCGTTGCGGTCGGAGTGCCTGTCGCGGTTGAGGTCGGCACCGGAGTAGCCGTCGGGGTCACGCCCGTGGCGGTGGGCGTAACTGTGGCGGTAGCGGTGACGGTCGGCGTGGGTGTTGCGGTTGCACTGGTGGCCGTGGGGGTGGTCGTGAGCGTCGCGGTGACGGTTGGCGTCGGCGTAACCGTCGGCGTGGCCGTAACGGTCGGCGTCGCCGCGGCAGCGGTCACCGTGGCGGTAGCAGTGGCGGTGATCGTCGGCGTGGCGGTGACAGTCACCGTCGGTGTCCCACCGGCTCCCGGTGTCGGCGTGCGACTCGGGAACGGGGTAATCGTGGGTGTAACCGTGACCGTCGGTAGCGCGGTGATGGTCGCAGTCGGCGTGGCCGTCACGGTCGCCGTCGGCGTGGGCGTCGCGGTCGGACAGAGGAACGTGCGACAGTCCGTACTGCAACATCCGCCACCACCACCGCCATCGTCGCAGACCTCGCCTGGTTGCACGACGCTGTCGCCACAGACCGGACAGGCCGGAAAATCCGGATCGTCGACGACGGTGTTGTCGGTGAGTATGGGATCGAACGTGACGTTGTTGCCGATGACGGGGCCGAAGCCAGCGAGATGCGTCGCCGTTGTCGTCCCAGGGGAACGCGCGAATACGCGCACACCCGTCTCGAACTCGGTCGCCCGCCGGGATGCGAACTCTATTTGCGCCCCACCGGGGCTGACGCCGCCGTCACCATCGATTTTCACGTCCTCCTCGATCACAATACCGCAGCCGGCGAATACGACGTCGTGCGACGTCGTATCGTTGGCACCCGACGCCGCGAGCACGTTGCGGCGCACGATTACGTTCCCAAGAGCGCCCTCGTCGGACGCCAGGCCCGCGGCGACGTCGACCTCGCCTCCCGACGCCTCGTTCGATGTTCCTTCCACAGAAACGACGCCATCGAGGACGGCGGTCCGACCGGCATCGACCGTCATCGCGCCGCCCGCACTCTTCCCGTTGGCGGTGATGGTTCCGTTCAGCGTGAAGTCACGTCCCGACGCGAACTCGAGGAACGCGCCGTCGCCGCCCAGGCTACCGCTCGTGCCGACGATCTGACCGTCGATGATGATGTCGCCATCGAGAGGGCCGATCGTGCCGGCATCGTCATCACCACTGTCGAGCGACACGACCCCCGCCGACCCTTCGAAGCCTGTGCCGGCGTTCAGCCGAAGAACCGCGCTCGATCCGATCTGAATGGTCCCCTGTGCCCGCGCGTCGAAGATGCCGCCGTCGCCACCAAACTGATCGAAGGCGCTCCCGCTCATCAACACGTTGGCGTCGATGAGGATGTTGCCTCCCACCTTGGTACCGCCGACGGAGTCCTGGCCAGCCTCGAGCAGGACCATTCCTCCATCACCGCCGCCCGCCTTACCTTCGACACTGATCTTTCTCGTAATAGTGATGTCGTCGCCCGCCTGGGCAACGAACTCCGCACCGCCGAGACCGCCCCCGTCGAGGATCACGGGCTGCGAAACCACGATGTCCTTGGCCGCGGCCAGGGTCGCCTGCCCGCCCTCGCCCTGCTGCTGAGCGTCGAGCAACATCTCGCCGTCGATGATGATGCTGCCGGAAGCGCTGAGGGCGGTGAACTCACCACCGTCCGCGTCACCGTCCGTAGACGAGCCCTCGCCGTTGCCGCGAATATCGTTTCCGTTCCCCATGATGTGAATGTCGTCGACAGCCGTCAGGATGATCTCCCCGGCGGGGTCACCGTTCACATCGAGGAGCCCATTGGTCGCGACGGTGATGGCACCAGCACTATCGATCTGGATCAACCCGCCCTGACTCTTCTTGCCGTCCACTTTCACGAAGTCGCCGTTTGCGCGGAGGCCACGCGAGATCGTGACATCGTCGGCGTTCGTAATGATGATGAAGTGCTTGCCGTTCATCTCGATCGTCTTGTTGATCTCGACATCACGCCCGCCAGCGTCGAACTCGCACCCGCCGTCCTTCACATCGATGTCTTCGCTCAGCACGACAGTCGCCGGCGTACAGGGCCCGACGGCGCACAGCACCTGAGCCGTCGCCTCGAGCGGGGTCAGGCCGACGCAGCTGCGCAGGGTCGCGGCCGCGGCAGGACGTGCAGCCCCCGCCACGCATAGCGCGACACCGACCGTGGCCAGGACGCTGAGTCCGAGATGTCTCGTTGTGCTCATGTTGTTCTCGTTTGGAACGACCGTGATTGCCGGATGCACCCGCCTGCCGCTCTTCCTAGCCATTCTCAGCCAGCTCAGGGATGCGACAGAACCGAGTGAACCCTTGGAGGAGGTAAGACGCGCAGGGAGACTCCGATCCGTGCAGGATCAAAATACCGAACTGCGAAGAAGGGTGTCAACGTACATTCGAACACATACGCGAAATGACACACGATTGTTCAGGCACGTGTAAAGGTGCTAACAGCTGACGCCTGTTTCTCGGGTCCCGTAAGGAGGGGAGAGCCAGCCCTATGGCAAAGCGCAGCGCGTTACTCGATCGACCGCGCATCGATCCGACACCGATCACCGGCGCACTGTCCGTGCAGGAGCTCATCGACGGCACCTTCCTCGCCTACAATGGCGCGCGTCTCCGGGAAGCCTGCCAGGTGTTCAGCCGGAAGATGCTGGACGACGACGTCACGATCGGCATGAGCCTGACCGGCGCGCTGACGCCCGCAGGCCTCGGCGTCGCCGCCATCATCCCGCTGATGGAAGCGGGCTTCATCGACTGGATCTGCTCGACCGGCGCGAACCTGTATCACGACGCGCACTATGGGCTCGATCTTCCGATGCTCCAGGGCACCCACGACGCCGACGACGTCAAGCTGAAAGACGAGGGCGTCGTCCGGATCTACGACATCTTCTTCGACTACGACGTGCTCCTGAAGACCGACGGCTTCTTCAAGCAGATGATCACGGCGCCAGAATTCCAGAAGTCGATGGGCACTGCGGAGTTCCACTACCTCGCGGGCGGATACGTCAAAGCGCGGGAGCAGGCACTTGGGATCGGGCGGCGCTCCATCCTCTCGACCGCCCACGATCTCGGGGTACCGATCTACACCTCGTCGCCCGGGGACAGCTCCATCGGCTTGAACGTGGCCGCGATGTCGCTCCTGGGCAACAAGCTCGTCTTCGACCCCTCGATCGACGTCAACGAGACGACCGCCCTCGTCTACGACGCAAAACACTCCGATCGCCGGAGCGGGGTACTGATACTCGGCGGGGGGTCCCCCAAGAATTTCGTCCTCCAAACCGAGCCCCAGATCCAAGAAGTCATGGGCTTGGAGGAGAAGGGGCACGATTTCTACCTCCAATTCACCGATGCGCGGCCCGACACCGGGGGTCTCTCGGGCGCCACCCCCGGAGAAGCCGTTTCGTGGGGAAAGGTTGACCCTGAGAAGCTGCCCGATACTATCGTGTGCTATGTGGACACGACCGTGGCCCTGCCGCTCCTCACAGCATACGCGCTCGCGACCAGGGGTCCCCGGAAGCAGAGAAGGCTGTACGATCAACGGGAGGACCTGGTGAAGCAGCTCGCACGAGAGTTCCAACGTACGGGAGGGCTCCGGACCTCCTGAGCAAACTGTGATGCAACGCGAGCTGGAAACAGCGCGTGAGGCCGCCCGCGGCGCGGGCGAGTTGCTGATGCGGCACTACGGGGGCGAGGTTAAAGTCGCCGAGAACAGCATCGACGACCCGGGTGCGGAGGCTGATCTCGCGAGCAACGAGTTCCTGCGGTCGAAGATCGTCGCGGCGTTCCCCGACGATGGCTGGCTGTCAGAGGAGAGTTCCGACTCGCCCGAGCGCCTGGACAAGAAACGCGTCTGGATCGTCGACCCGCTCGACGGCACGAACGAATTCATCGCCAAGGTTCCGGAGTTCTGCGTCTGCATCGCCCTCGTCGAGGATGGCCTGCCGCAGATCGCTGTCGAGTATAATCCGGTGACCAACGAACTGTTCCACGCCATACGGGGCAGCGGGGCCTTCCTGAACGACGCCGCCATCCACGTCAGCGACCAGGCAGAGCTTCGCCATGCGCGCGTGCTCGCCAGTCGCAGCGAGGAAGAACGTGGCGAGTGGGATCCCTATCAGCCCATGATGAAAGTCGAGCTCACCGGCAGCGTGGCGTACAAGTTCGCGCGCATCGCCGCTGGACACGCCGATGCGACGTTCACGCTGACGCCGAAAAACGAGTGGGACGTCTGCGCCGGCACATTGCTGGTCACCGAGGCCGGCGGGATGGTGACCGAGCCGGGTGGCCGAAAGATTCGATTCAACAATGAGGCCACACTCATCGAAGACGGCCTGATCGCCTCCAACGGCGTGCTGCACCGATCGATCCTGAACACGATCAAGGCAACGCGCGCGTCGATGGAATAGACGCGCGGCCGCTAGGACGTCGCCCGCGCGTCGAAGAGATCGCGCGCGCGGCCGGGAAAATCGGTCACGATCCCGTCGCAGCCGAGCGCGAGGAGCCGCGCCATCTCGACCGGATCGTTGATGGTCCACACGTGCACTTCAGCGCCACAGGCGTGCGCCGCGGCGACGCTGGCCTCGGTCACCAGCTCGATTTCCCCGAAGCGTGGCGGAATCTGTAGTGCAACCGTCGCCGTGGGCAGCGTCGGAGTTGCTCCGCGCTCGAGCGCGTAGTGGAACTCGGCGACCTCGCCGGCGGCGAGGCTGGTAGGAAGATCGGGCGCCGCCTGCCGGATCATCGTCATGATCGTGTCGTGCTCGGCGGCAAGCACGACCGTCGCCGGAGCATCGCGGGCGATGCGGACCACAGCATCGACGAGCGGCGGCTCCTCCTGCTTGATCTCGATATTCAGGGGCATATCGGGCAATGACCGCACGAGATCAACCAGCCTCGGAACGGTCACCCCCTGCCCCCGGTACGGATACGACCGACCACCATCCACCGTGAAGTTGAACCCGGCGTCATGGCGCCGCACCTCGTCCCAGGTGAGTTGGTTGATCGGACCTGTAGCGTCGGTGGTCCGATCGATGGTGGCGTCGTGTATGACCACGACCTCGCCGTCGACCGTCGCGTGCACAACGAGCTCCAGAACGTGCGCGCCCTCCGCCCGCGCGCGATGAAACGACACGAGCGTGTTCTCAGGCGCGAGCCCCGCAGCTCCCCGATGGCCGATCACCCGCGGCGTCGATCCCTCGAAGCCCCGCGGCACGGCCGTCAGTTCGCGTACGAGGCCAGGTCCGAGCGAATCAGGTCTCTGACCGACCGCGGCGCCAGCGCCACGGCCTGCAGATCAATCGGCGCCTTCAGCTGCGCCAGGCGGGCCGTCACTTCATTGCGAACCCGCGCGAAGCGCGCGTGCCGCTCGCCCGACAACTGCTCGTCGGCGAGTCCCCCCATCGAGAACGGGTTCATGTAGTGACCGTTCTTGAACATCATGTAGTGCAGGTGCGGTCCCGTCGCCATGCCCGTGCGCCCAACGTAGCCGATCACCTGGCCCTTCCGTACCGTGGATCCCACGCGAATCCCGCGCGCCATGGCCCGAAGATGCGAGTACGACGTCTCATACGGATCCTCGTGCTTGACGCCAACCTGCCGTCCGTACTGGCCGTTCCAGCCAGCAAAGGTCACGACACCTTCCGCGGCCGCACGCACCGGGGTTCCACTTGGCGCCGAGAAGTCGATGCCGCGGTGCGGACGCCGCCGCTTGAGGACGGGATGCAGACGCGATCCGGTGAAGCCAGAGCTGACCCTGCGAAACGCCACTGGATAGCGAAGAAACGGCCTGCCGAGTGCACGGCCGTCGAGGTCGTAATACTCGGGATCGCCGTGTTCGTCCTCGAAACGCACCGCCGTCAACGTGCGCCCGCGGGCACTGAACTCCGCCGCCAGAAGCTCTCCCGGACGGGTCGCGCCGTCCTCCCCCCGCACTTCCGAATAGAGCAAGCGAAACTCGTCGCCAGCGGATGCGTCGCTCTCCAGGTCGATTCCCCACCCGAACACGTCGGCAAGCTGCGTCAGCACCTTGACCGGCATGCCGACCGACGTCGCCGAGGTCGCGAGGCTCGATTGCACCCGACCCATCGTGCCGCGAACAGCAGCGAGTCTCGGCATCGCCTTCAGCCGGGCACGAATCTGGCCGTGCAGCAGCCGCAGACTCAGCATCGAATAGCCGTCGATCTCGTACTCGCAATGGGTCAACCGACCGCGGCCTTTGGCGAACGTGAACGAGAGCGCGTGTCCGGCGCGGATCTGGTCGAGATCGTAGGTGTCTCGCGCGGCGTGGTACCAGGCCATGATCGCCGCCTCGGGCAGACCGTAGCCGCCGAGGATCTCGATGAAGGTCTCCTCTGGTGCCACGAGGTGGTGCACGGGAACGTCGCCGCCCGATTCGGACCGATCCTGATAGATCGGCGGATCGAGTCGGCGGGTCATCCCCGGAACGCCGTTTTCACGAACCGATCCCGAGGCTAGCGTCTCTGGAACGAGACACGCCACCAGGCTCAGTGCCATCAGGCACGAAGCGAGTCCTAGCGGACCGAGTGGACTGAGAGTGCGCGCTCTCCGTCCAGGCAGCCAATGCAAGATGAGAAGCCCCCCTGGAAAACGTGAAGTGTCAGGAACCTGCCAAGCGAACCCTATATTGTCAAGAACTTGGGGTCGGTCGGGGCACGGCCACAGGATATCGTGGTTTTGCGGCCATTTACGACGATCAGCGGGGTCTCCGATTGGGCAGCCACATAGGATCGACGAGGCGAGCAGCGTCCTCGATCCTGGCCCCTGGCAGATAGCTCCCAGTGACCTCCCATCCGCGGATGAACCGCGACCCCGACTCGGCCGGAAAGACAACCCCGGTCGTGAACACCAGCGCCGCGGCGGCCGCCGCTCCCGCCGAGACGACGAGCGAGCCTACCCGCAGCGATGTGGGGAGGACGCTCGCTCCACGCGCGAAGAACACGGCAGCGGGTAGGACCAGCGATAGGAGATATGATCCCTTCACGGCAACCAGGGCTGGCGCGAACCAGGTGATCACCGTCACCGCCACCAGGCCGATCACAGCCATGACGACGACCGGCGCATCCGGCGAGCGACCACGCTGCCGGACGAGCGCGACCAGCCCGCCGCCGAAGCCCAGCAACATGACCGCGGTCGGAACCAGACCGAGCAGGGTCAGCACCGGCCCCGCCCACACTCCATCTCGATGAAAGCGCAGCGGCACCCGGTGGGTGAAGGCGTCGTACCAGAGGCTCGCGTAGGTCAAACCCCACACGCTCTGCATCGATGTGTTCCAGACGCCTGACCGAGGCGGCCCGTCAGGCAGATGAATGATCGACGGCCGAAGCAGGCAGTCGACCGGAACCCACAAGTAGTCGCCGACGCGCCGCGGGCGGAGCACGTAGGCCTCCTCGATACCGCGCATCGGCTCGAGCGTCCTGGTTACGGGCGTGAGCGTCCCGGTAACCGAAAGGTTCCTGAGATACACCGGCAAGACGACGAGGAGCCCGCATGCCAGACATACAGCTGCCGACCGGACCAGCCGCCCGTCGACGTCGCGACGGAGAAACGGCACGGCACACGCCAAGGCCACGTAGAGGCCCGTGTACTTCGTCGCCAACGCCAACCCCGCGCAGAGGCCAGCCAGGGCCGCCGCACCCAAGGCGCGGGGCGCCGCCTGCAAGCGGACCAGACTCAGGAGCGCCAGCGTCGCGAAGAACGCCGCCAGAGGTTCGTTGCCGATCATGACCGCGGCCATCTGCGCCACGGGCGTGAAGAACACGAGCGCCGCGGCGACGACGGCGATGGCGGGGCTGTAGCCAAGCAAGCGCAGAGCTACGAACGCGACCACCCCACAGCCGAGAATCGCGAACGCCGAGATCGCGCGCAGCCCTGTCATGAGTGCACGCGGCCCCTCCGACTCGAGCGCCCGCCACACGCCGGCTGCCAGCAGGTAGTAGGTGGGGGGGTGGAACGTCGACCACCCCTCGAGCGGGTGCGGGAGACGCCCCTCATCGGCGATGGTGAGCACATAGGCCGCATGCCCGCCGGCATCGTACGCGGCCAGGGGCGCTACCTCACGCGCGTTCCATCCATAGTGGACGGCCGCCAGAACGAGAAGCGCGGCAAATGCCATCCGTCCCCCGGCGATCGCGCGACCCGTCACGCGCCTCGGCTATCGGCCACCAGACGCCGGGTCAAGTACACCGAACCGCGTTGCCAGCCCCGAGCCGCGCTGTTAATGACCGGCCATGCGGATCGGCGCACTCGATGTCGGCGACCGTCGCATAGGCGTGGCCGTCTCCGACGAGCTCGGCCTGACAGCGCAGGGATTGAGCGTCGTACGGCGCACGAACCTCGAGGCCGACATGCGTGCGCTGCGGGAGTGCTTCGAGCCCTACACGCCGACGACGATTGTGGTGGGGCTCCCGAGAAACATGAACGGCAGCGAGGGACCACAGGCGGGGAAGGTCAGACGCTTCGCGACCGATCTCGAGCAATCGCTCGGGCTCCCGCTGGTCTTCTGGGATGAGCGTCTATCCACGGTCGCCGCCGAGCGCGTCCTGATCGAGGGCAACGTGCGGCGTGCCAAGCGCAAGCATGTGATCGACAAAGTCGCGGCCGTCGTCATACTGCAGGGGTATCTCGACAGCCTCGGCACGACGCTCGGCCCCCCCCATCCGAAGTGAGTCGCTGGCTCGCGCTCGGCCTGACACTGGCGATCCTCACGCTGGGCGGGCTCGCCTTTCTGCACAGCGGGCCCACGCCGAGCGAGGGCGGCGCCCTCATCGTGATCCGCCAGGGAGATGCCTTGGCGACGATCGGCGCACGGCTCGCCCGTTCCCGCGTCATCAGGAGCCAATCGCTCTTCCGACTCTGGGCACGGGCCACCGGCCTCGACCGCTCGATCCAGCCGGGCGAGTACGGCTTCGAGGAGGCGACCAACGTCCGCGCGGTCGTCCGACGCCTCGCCCGCGGAACCCAGCGCCCAGGCGTCACCATTCCCGAGGGTCTCACCGTCCGCGAAGTCGCCGCGCTGCTGGCCGAGGCCGGCCTCGGTAACGAGGCAAGCTTCCTCTGCCTTGCCCACGACCCCGAGTTCCTGCTCGAGGCCGGTGTGCCCGGAGCGCAACTCGAGGGCTATCTCTTCCCCGACACGTACCGCCTGTCGCCGCTCATGGCTCCCGGCGAGATTCTCGGAACCATGGTGCGGCGCTTCCACGAGCGTTTCAGCGCTGCCCACCACCGCCGTGCGGCCACCCGTGGCCTCACCGTCGACGAAGTCGTCACGCTGGCGTCGATCATCGAGAAGGAAACCGGACAACCCGACGAGCGGGCGCGCATCGCCGGCGTGTTTCAGAACCGTCTCCGTATCGGCATGCGCCTGCAGAGCGATCCCACGGTGATCTACGGGCTACCCCACTTCGACGGCAACTTAACCCGGGCGCATCTCCGCGAGCCGACGCCGTACAACACGTACGTCATCTCCGGACTGCCGCCGGGCCCAATCGCCAACCCTGGTCTGGCGGCGATCGATGCCGCGCTCGCCCCGGCCGACGTGCCGTACCTCTATTTCGTCTCGAAGAACGACGGCAGCCACGCCTTCTCGAGGACCCTCGCAGAACACAATCGAGCGGTCGCCCAGTATCAGCGGCGCGGTCGCCGATAGTTGACACTTCGCCTTCTCTTCGCTTATATGGCGTCATGGCGGCGGCGATGCTGACGAAGAGGCAGAAGGAGCTAGTCGACTATCTCGACGGGTATATTGCCAAACATGGCTACGCCCCGACGCTCGAGGAGATCGGCAAGCAGCTCGATCTGAGCTCACTGGCAACGGTCCACAAGCACCTCACCAACCTCGAGAGTAAGGGCGTCATCCGCCGCAAGTGGAACCGCAGTCGGGCACTCGATGTCGTACCCCAACAGCCACGGGCGACGGCACTCGAGCTTCCGCTCCTCGGACGCGTCGCGGCCGGCGCTCCGATCGAACCGCTGGAAGATGCCGATACCATCGCCGTACCAGAAGAGTTGGTTGGGCCTGGCGAGACGTTCGTCCTGCGCGTGAAGGGCCGCTCGATGGTGAACGAGGGCATCCTCGACGGCGACTTCATCGTCGTGCAGTCGCGCCCGAACGCCGACAACGGAGAAACCGTGGTAGCTCTGGTGCGGGGCGAGGCAACGGTCAAGCGTCTGTATCGCGAGAAGGCCGGCATGGTACGGCTACAACCCGCGAGCGACGACATGGCACCGATCGTCGTCCCGGGCGGAGATGTCGAGGTCCGTGGGGTCGTCGTCGCCGTGATGCGCAAGTATGGTACCAGCCGCAAGCGTGCCGCCGCCTGACACGTCGCGCCCTTCTCCACGACTTCCCCGTCGTCCCTCAGATCCATGTCGCGCGAAAATCCATTGACGCACCTTATCTTCGATCTCGACGACACGCTCTACGCGCCCAATCTCGGCGTCGTCCAACGGGTCAACGCGCGCATCGACCTCTTCATCCGTGAGCACCTCGGGCTCGTGGGCGCGGACGTCGATACGCTCCGGGAGCGCTACCGGCTCGAGCACGGCACCACCCTGCACGGTCTGATGCTGCATCATCGTATCGAGCCCGACGTCTACCTAGCGGACGTACACGCCATAGAACTCGACGACGTGCTCGCACCCGATCCGAGACTCAACGCGATACTTGCGCGCCTGCCGTACGAGAACATCGTCTTCACGAACGGCTCGGCTGCGCATGCCGAGCGCGTGCTGGACCGGCTCGCCATCCGCGAGCGCTTTGCCGGCGTCTTCAGCCTCGACCGTGTCGGCTACGTCCCCAAACCGCGCCCTGAAGCCTTCCAGACGGTTCTGGACGCGCTCGGCATCGAGGCCGAGCATTGCATGTTCATCGACGACCATCCGGACAACCTCGACACCGCTCGTGCCCTCGGTATGCGTACGGTGCTCGTTCGACCGACACCCCGAGACGATCAGGCGCACGACCATCCGACAATCGCTTCGGTCCACCAAGTCGCTGACCTGCTCGCCCCCTGACGAGAGGTATCCCGGCGTGGCCTCCCTCTACATCCACATTCCCTACTGCGCCGTGAAGTGCCCCTATTGCGACTTCAACTCGTACGCGGCGCGTGAATGGCCCGAGGATGCCTACACCGCGGCGCTCGTCGCCGAACTGCAGACGCGTGCCACCGAAACTCCCTGGTCGGACACGACCATCGAAACGATCTTCTTTGGCGGTGGCACGCCGTCTCTATTTCAAGCCTCCAGCATCGGGCAGATCCTCGACGCCATCGGCCGCGCTTGGCCCGTAGCGGCGGACGTCGAGGTCACCCTCGAAGCGAATCCCGGATCGGCCGAACAAGCCCGACTACGCGATTTCCGCCTCGCCGGGGTCAACCGACTCTCGCTCGGCATCCAGTCGCTTCATGAGGACCTGCTCACCACGCTCGGGCGCGTCCACGGGGTCGAAGAAGCCCGTACCGCCGTCGACACCGCGCGCGCCGCGGGATTCGACAACCTGAATCTCGATCTCATGTTCGCGATCCCCGGCCAGACGCGAACGCAATGGTCGGACGACGTGCGCGCACTCCTCCAACACCAGCCAGAACACGTCGCCGCCTACAACCTCACCTACGAGCCCCAGACTCCCTTTCACGCCTGGCGCGCGAGCGGTGAGGTACAACCGCTCGGCGAGGACGACGAGCTCTGGATGTACGAGCACGTCCGCGCCGCCTGCGCCGAGGCTGGCTACGACCACTACGAAATCTCGAACTTCGCGCGCCCAGGCCACACCGCCCGCCACAACCGCGGCTACTGGGAGGGCCGCGACTACCTCGGCGTCGGCGCCGGCGCCCACTCCTACGCCAGCCACCCCGGCTGGGGTCGAAGATGGTCGAACCATCGGCTCCCCGAGCGCTACATCGCCTCCGCCACCGCTGGCGACGCCACGGCGGCGACCGAGGACCTCGCGTTCGAGACAGCCGCTGCCGAGTTCATGTTCCTCGGTCTCCGCCAACTCGACGGCGTCGACCCAACCGCGTTCCATGCCCGGTTCGGCCAAGACCTCGAAGAGGTCCACCCCGAGGTCGCCACCTTCCGCACCGACGGCTTCCTAGAGCACCGCGCCGGCCGCCTCACCCTCACCAACCGAGGCCTCCTAGTAGCAGACGCCATCTTCGCCACTTTCCTCTAGCGTCCGAACGTCCCCCCGCACGGCATTGTCGCACCACATGCCTGGGGGCGGTGGGGGCCCCCGGGCCGGGGCAATTGAGGCGGCCCCCGCCCCCCCCCAAGCCCCACGAAAACCGGGCCCACGAGG